>JBQGEO010000357.1:0-9935 GCA_052039655.1 Pararcticibacter sp. | reverse complement strand
CTCAAACAATCACTCATTGCATATCTTGAAAATCAGCATCATTATGAATTACACTTCGGTGATGACAGGGCACAATCTCCCAGATTTGACCTGAATAGTTTTGCTGACAGCATAGGCAGTGAGCTTCCTGTCGTTAACCATTCAGAAATAACGCAGGTTGTACATTCTAAAGACAAAAACCACTCAACCTTCCTGCCTGCCTGGATATTATGGATAGCCGGCGGCCTGGCTTTGTTTCTTCTTTTAGTTATTACCTTAAAAATGACCAGGGAAATAAGTAAGACAGAACAATAAAAAACCCCGCTGTGATGGGCACAACGAGGCATCTAAACCTTATCACATCTTTATACTCAAGAGAGAAAATAAAGGTTACATTTTTTACAAAAAAATATCAACGAATCTGACCGGCAACCAGTCCAATGCTAAACAAATACCCCCCCTGCTCTATCTCCTAAAACATTATCTCCACCGGCTACTTTTAACTTTAAACTTTCAACTCTTAACTTCCCTCCTGCATCCAGTTCTTCCCTTCTGTAAACCTGCTGATCAGCATCCCGGCTACCGTATCACCTGTGGCATTCAGCAAGGTGGCCATGGGGTCCACTAATGTTCCGATGATCATGGCAGGCGGTAAAGCTTCGGGAGGAAATCCGTAGGCTGATATAAAGAGTAACTCGCCTACATAACCGCCATTCGGGATGCCTCCTTCAACTATACTCACCAGAACAGTCATGCCAAGAGCGAGAAGAACAACATCCACACTGTTAAAGCTTTTCCCGAAGAGGGCGAACACAACAGCCATCTTGATGATGGACGAAACGCTGGATCCATCCTTATGCAAAGTAGCGCCTAGCGGAATCGTGATATTTGCGATGATGTCCGGAATCCCCATCCGTCGGGATGCTTCCATATTGGCGGGAATGGTGGCGATGCTGCTACAGGTACCTACGGCTGTCGCAGAAGGGATAATATTATTCTTCCAGTATCGCCGTACTGCTTTAACACCACCGGCGACGAAGGCATACAGAGAGAATATCACCAGGAAATAAAAGAGGCCAAAACCGTAGTAAAGTCCAAGCGACTTAGCATAGGCGCCAAATAACTGGGGGCCAAAGACACCGATCTGGTAAGCAAAGTAGGCACCGAGCCCTACCGGGGCCAGTTTCATTATGAGGATAAAGACATTTTTGAATATTTCATTTCCGGCGAGGAGAAATTCTTTAAAAACACTGTATTTCTCACCAGACTTTAAAGTGGCAAAACCTACAAGCACTGAAAAGATGATCATGGCCAGCATGTTCTTCCTGGAAAGTAATTCAAAAAACTCACTGGTAGTAAACAGTTGCGATATCTGCTCTCCAAAGGGCTTTTCGTCTATTGCTTCAGTTAGTTTCATCGCCTTTATTTCTTCGTGTACGGGAAATATCCAGACAGCAACAATTGTTAAGAAAGCGGAAATGAGCACCGTACTAAGGAACACTACTGAGGTGACTCCCATTATACGGCTTAATTTACCTGAATTTCCGAGTCCGGCGATTGCAGAAGCTATTGCAAAGAATACAAGGGGGATAACTGCCGTGAACAGGAGGTTCAGAAATATATCTCCGACAGGTTTCAACACCTCTACCCTGGGGCCGAATAACAAGCCGGCAATACTACCCGCTAAAATGCCTCCGATGAGCCAAAAGATCCCGTTGTAATTCTTTATCCAATTGTTCATTCCGCGAATATAAATGTATTTGAAGCAAGTGAAGCTTTTCGTTTCATCGGGTATCTTTACTGGCTGTTGATATTATTCATTTTGCAAGATGATATCTTTGCACCATGAAAGTTGCGAAATACTATGTTGCAGCTATTACGGCGTTCGTAATCTGGGGATTTTTTAGTTTGGTCCTTAAGCCCATCCATCATTATCCATCTCTTGACATTCTATTTTACCGTGTATTCTTCTGCGGTGTGATCATGCTGGTTATAAGTTTACTGATCAGGAGAAAGGTTTTCCGGGAAACTCAAAAGGCTTTTAAAAGGCTCAGCAAGAAAGAAAAGAGAAAGATCATTCTCCTTAATCTCGGAGGCGGGGTCTTTCTGACCGGCAACTGGTTCTTTTTTATTTATGTGATGAACCACGTCAGTGTGAAAGCCACTTCACTTGCCTATCTCGTCTGCCCGATATTGACGACAGTTCTTGCAAATTTTCTTCTGAAGGAAAAGCTTGATAAGTATCAGTGGGCTGCTGTTGCCCTAAGCACGGCAGGATGTCTCCTGCTCTCGTTTAATCATCTTTCGGATATTATTTATAGCCTGATCATCGCTTCGACGTACGCACTTTACCTGGTCAGCCAGCGGGTGAACACAGGCTTTGACAAATTTTTCCTGCTGTCGGTACAAATTATCTTTTCAGCCCTGTTACTTCTGCCTTTTTATCCGGCTTTCAGTTCGGGCATGCCTGGAACGACCCTGTTTTATTCGCTGATCGCGTTAATAGCGATTCATTTCACCATCATTCCACTGCTCTTGAATCTCTACGCCCTTCATGGTATTCTCTCATCGACGGTTGGGATGCTGCTTTACATCAATCCTATAATTGCTTTTTTTCTAGCCGTATACTATTACCATGAAAAAGTCGACATGTTGCAGGTAATTGCCTACGGTACTATCCTTTTGTCGATTGTGCTGTTTAACAAGCAGAATATACAAGGAAGAAAGCCTGCCGGGATACGGCAGTGAACATCTTTTATTTCTTCAGCAAGTCGGGTTTTACGCCCTCAAACGTAATTTTCACGGGCAGGATCCTTCCATCATCGCCGAACTGCATTTCATCAATACAGACAACCCGGTGATTCCCGTCAGTTTCACCAAGAGGTCTCCGGTGATAAATAATATACCATTTGTCGCTTTTCTCATTATGGATCACTGAATGATGTCCCGCGCCGGTCGCCACCTGCGGATCCTGTTGCAAGATCTTTCCGATCCGCTTAAATGGCCCCATGGGAGAATCCGCGATTGCGTAGGCCACGGAATAATCAGGCCCGGTCCATCCGCCTTCGGACCACATGAAATAATACTTCCCGTTTTTGATGAACATAAAGGGGCCTTCTACATACCCTTCGGGGGTTATCTCCTTAAAGGTCTTCCCGTCGGCAAAGGGAATAAAACCGGTAAAGTCATCGTTAAGCTGTGCGATATTGCAGTGCCTCCAGCCTCCGTAGAACATGTAATATTTGCCATCCTTATCTTTAAATACAAACTGATCGATCGGCTGTGCCCCGTTATGGAATTTATCGATCAGCGGTTTTCCCAGGTGATCCTTAAAGGGGCCTTCAGGCTTAGCAGATACAGCAACACCAATGCCTCCTTTTTCCTGATCATTCTGGATATCATTTGCTCCGAAGAATAAGTAGTACTTTCCTTTCTTCTCCACAATGGCAGGCGCCCATACAGCCCTTTTTGCCCATTTGACGGATGAGGTATCCAGAATGCGCGGATGCTTTTTCAAGGTCACAAGATCGGATGACGAAAAAGCATCAAAAAACACTTGTTCTTCATATTTTGCGGAATAAGTAGGATAAATCCAATATCTGTTTTTAAACACCACTCCTTCCGGGTCCGCATACCATCCCTGGAAAAGAGGATTTCCTGACCGGGCATCCTTTTCAGCAATTTTTCGTTCCTGAGCATTTGCATAGCTGCATAAAAAAGAGACGAGTATGCATACGGTTGAAATTCTTTTCGGCATATAAATTGAATTTAGCAGCTGCAATTTAGGATTTATTCTTTAAAAGAAAAACGATTTAGCATTGTAGTAAAAAAGAAAGGCTCCCCTCAACGGGAAGCCTTTCTTTTTACTGAAGGAATAGCCTATTGCCCTAAAAGCTCCCCGAGCTTTTTAAATAAAGCTTCTCCACGAAGATTCTGTGCAATAATACGTCCTTGTGGGTCAATCAGATAGTTCTGGGGAACAGCCCTGATACCGTATAATTTTGCTACTTCATTATTCCAGTATTTCAGGTCTGAAACATTCGTCCAGGTAAGACCATCTTTTTCAATAGCCTCGAGCCATGCGGCTTTCTTTCCCGGCTGATCAAGGGATACCCCAAGTACAGTAAAATTCCTGTCCTTGTATTTGTTATAGGCAATCTTAACATTGGGATTCTCTGCCCGGCACGGACCACACCAGCTTGCCCAGAAATCAAGCAGAACATACTTACCGCGGAAATCGGACAGCTTCACCGGCTTATCGTTCACATCATTCTGAGTAAAATCAGGAGCCAGAGCACCGTCAGTTGTGGCCTTTGCCGCAGTGATGCGCTTGCTGAATTCCTTACCCGCATCAGTTGCTTTCACTTTTTCGCTCAGTTTGGCAAAAACGGGCTCAAGCGCGATCACACTTTCTCCCATTCCTGCACTTTCAGACAGGGCCGCAACACTGAAAAACGAATTAGGGTGAGTTTTGGCAAACTCGACCTGAGCAGCTGAACGAGCACGCAGTTTTTGACGATATTTCCGGTCTATCTTGTTTACCAGGGCTGTATCTTTACTCTGTTCTTCACTAAGGGTGCGGAACTCGGCATTAGCCTGTTTGGTGATATCCTGCACTGCGCCGCCGATAGCTGTCAGGTATGCCTCATACTCGTCATTAATCTTAGACCCTTTTACGGTCGCATTTTTCAATGAATCTTTCGCGGTAATTGTGATGTTCTCATTCCCGAAGTAGAACAGCTTTACGTCGCCATTGTAAGCCTGAAACATCTTTCCCTTTCCATTATAGTCAAGAATAAGTCTTGAGTAGGAAGGCTCGGTGATTTTGCCTTTAAATGTAAACGCTCCGTTTTGAAGAACAGCGGAGTCTGATTTGCTCTGCCCGTTTTCCATATAGTCGAGGTAAGCTTTAGCGGGAGCGTTAAGACTACCGATTTTACCCGAGATGGTGAAGGTTCCTGGCTGCGCGAAAGCGAGAGCCGGAACTGCCGCTATCATGGCGGCAACAAGTTTTCTTTTCATTTAGTTGATTTCTGTTTTATCTTTATTACTTATTCATTTACTCTTTGGCAATTGCTAGATCCTGATGATCTGTAGTTCCCTGGCTGTCTCAATTAACTGAATGATAATCTGAACCGGCATCACCAGATTAGCAGTTCTGCTATAGCGGGCAATATTTATTCCCCAGAAACGTCCTTCGGCGTCAAAAACAGGCCCACCGCACTGTTCTGGACGCAATACTGCATCATGTACAAACACCTCTTTAAAACCATCCCGCCTGACACTTTTTCCTCCGGCAAACTTCTCTGCGGGATGGATCGAAACACTTTCGGGCCACGCTGCCAGTACTATATTCCTCGTCAAAGTAACATCTCTATTAATAGCACTGTCTGCCCGGAGGATCTTAATTTTTACAGTATCGCCAGGCCAGCAATTTCTTAAAACATTCACAATATCATTGCGCGTTTCTACATCGGTACCGTTTAGGCTTAAAACCTGATCCCCTAATCTTAACATTGCATCACTTGCAGGTGAGTTCGGATTAATCTCTTTTAAGGTAATCCCACCTTGCTTCATCATGACATCAGCCCCCAGATAAGGCAGACTTGCTCTTTTAGGCATTTCAAATCCCAGGTTACCGAGAACACCTATTCTGCAAGTATGGTCGGATAACGGAGAGATAAGAAAGCTACCAATTTTGCCCATAGGGAGAGTATCGCTATTAAGTTCGGATAGCTTAAGCCCTCCGTTTATCCGGGAGGATATGCTTAATAGTACCAGATCATTCTTTTTATCACGCAGGATAACTTTGGCAATAATCCGTTTACCGTTTACATTGGCGACCGGGTTATCTCCAACAAGAGAGTTTTTGCTAACCACCAACATATTCTTTTTTAAAGAATTGCTGAGCGGCATTCCTTCTAATGTAAACAATGTTCCTTGTACGTTCTGCCACTTTCCGCTTATCTCACTTTTGATCAGCAGGCTACTTTGTCCATACTTTGAAGTGACATATTTTGAACCAGATCCTTTATCAAAGGAAGTATAGGTCGACCCGCAATCATCGGCTGTTGTATCCCTGCCGACCACATCCACAGAATCCGGAAAATCCGAATATGTTTTCTCTTGCTTTAAGGCGTTCCAATACTTCCGGTAAAGATCGATTGGAATTTCAAAGTTGTCCGTCTCGGCAACATCTATTGCACTATGAATTCCGATTACTCTTCCCAGACAATCGAACAGAGGTCCCCCTGAGTCTCCGGGTTCCATAATACAAGTGGATTGTATAAATCCGTATTGATTATTAGGGTCGGCAATGCGTCCCGCCCTCACTGTTGGAACAGGAAGATTCAGACTTTCAGGATAGGCAATGCTAATACATACCTGATTCTTCTTTAGAGAAGAAGACCAGCCTAATGCAGCATACGCACCTTTAAACTCACCTATAATTTTCATCATGGCAACATCAGGCACCGTCCTGTTTTTTTCCAGTTCAATTTCCCCAAGGCCCCTCGCTATATAAGAAGTTCCGTCAGGGAACATCACTTTATATGTATTTCCGGGCGTGTTAACATGCGCGGCTGTAAGAATATAGCCATCGGAAGTAACAACGACCCCGCTAAACTGGGCACTGGTTTGCACTTGCTTCACCTCATCAAAACCCCAGATTCTTGCCGTAGAAGCATACGCCGTCTTCACAGAGCGGTGAATGCACTCTTCAATTCTCTCCCGACCGGCTTTTTTACTAAAGACATCCGATTGAGCAAATACCGCAGCGGGAAACAACGCTGCGATAAATATTGCCAGAATCTTGGTTTTCATGATATACAGTTTACCGCACAACAAAATCAACCGGCTCACCTGGAATATCATTGACTGTTTTTATCAGGTCGCCATATTTACCAACACTGATGTCAAGATAGTACAAGCTGCCTTCCACTCCAGCAACAAGTGTATTCTGCCCAAGGAGCTTAATCATAGACACTCTCTTGCCACCGAACGTTGTGCTTATCTCTCTGACTTCGAGATTTATAGGATTATACCGGTAAATCTTACTTCCAGATGTAAAATAAAAGATACCACTCTGTGTTGCTACCCATTTGGTGTCGGACTGTATAAGATCTTGCCTGACAAATAACCTCTTCTGTTTAGGGGTAAAGTTAAACGGCCCTGTAAACACTACTGAAAACTGAAGTTCATATATAGCACCTGACGAATCTTTGCAGAAAGCATAACAATCCCCTTCATTTACCTGTTCCAGATGAAGAAGATCCATTCCTACGTTAGTAGGGTTGAATTCATTCGATGTGACAGTATACGATGTGCCAAAATAAGTTGCAGTGCCATAATTATTGAAGCGAAGAAACTGTTTCTTTTTACGGTCAAATCCTATAAAATATCCCAGCGAAGAATTAAACACAAAAGACGGAGCCATCTCATAATCACCCTGTGCACTTAATCCAAACATCCCATAAGTGGGACTCTGATCCCATGTGTAAGTAGTTCCGGCATACAGCTTGTTGTTAATCACAGCTAAAGGAGCTCCTTCTTTAAGTGCTTTTGCCGAGCCCACTTCAATAGATTCAGGTTCCTCGAAGAAATTCTCAGCCAGAGAGCGGTCGGCTACTAAATTTGAAACCTTTAACTTAACTCCTCCGTGTTTTGTAAAAATCCAGTAACCAAGAGGGTTGGGTGGAGTATAGTTCATGTTTGCCAGAAGAACAACGCTTACGGGATCGGCTGGAAGATCATATCCGTTAATCGCCTTAAACAACCTCGCCTGCACTTTTCCATCCGGCTGAACAAAAGACAATTGAGATACATTATTCTCAGAACTTAATACAAGAGTACCTGTATTAAATTCCGTGATTCCGTTAATAGCAAAGTCATAAAAATATTTCATTCCGTTCTCCGGATTCGTAATGGTAAGAAGAGCGGTATATCTCTTTGCATCTAATCCGAATAATATTCTTAATGAACGGCTTGCATATCTGATTTCCCTCGTGGCATTAGGGTCATTGATCTTCCATTCAAAGCGAAGATCCACGTCCTCTTTTATTGTTACCTTAGGTTCAATAATGAGACTGTCCCCCACGCGGGCATTATACACCGAATCCAGATTCGTTACAACCGGAGCATCGGGAACCTGATAAACATAGTTTCCTTTATCATCATAGCAGGCAGTGAAGAACACAGCACCTACCAGAAATAACATTAATATTTTACGCATATCTTTCATATTATCAGATAATTTCAAGCCCTTTTTCATCTATAAAATAGAATTTACCATTCTGCTGATTTTTCTTAAGGGTAGTCTTTCCCGCAGGGTTACTTTGATTATAGAAATAATAAGTATTATCATCCTGCTTATCCAAAACATACCCCTTCGCTTTATTCTTTTCCACCCAGGTAAACGGATCGTTCAGCATGGTGGTCAACAAACCGGTATAATAGGTATTTTTAGGAGCATCAGTCCCGGCCGTAGTGAGATGAATTTGGCCAGACGCGAGTATGAAAAGCTGATGTTTAACCTGTGAATATGCCCCCAGGCTCCACACATCCCACCAATCTGGTTTCTCCAGTTTCGCAGAAAACACTACTTTAACTCTGTTCAAAGAGGGAACCTCAATACCAAAATCTGCTGTTTCTTTAAGTCGTAAAAGAACGGATACAGATCTGGTCTTTAAAAGAGGATCCTGATTCAGTACGACAAGAGGTATACTAATAATTCCAAAGTTTGCCGGAACAGTATATGTATCTTGAAGTGGCTCGTAATGCATTCCCACTTTTGCCGTAGATGAATCATTTTCTGCATAAACAACGAAGGTTCTCGCCCGCGCAGTTCTTTCCCCTGAGATCCGTACCGGAATAAATATCGTGTCCTTCGCTAATGTAGGTTCGTAAGCAAAAGTATAGAGGATACTATCTTTCCTGTATTTCTCAGCATTGTCGATCCCGTAATCATTAAGATAGAAGTAAATATTAGCGTTATGGTCAAACAGCTTCTCATCCGCTTTCTTACAAGAACTCATTCCTGTTCCTATAATCAGGATCAATAGCAGGAAGCTCCATAGTTTATTCTTCAGTATTACTTGCACATTCATGTTATCTTCCTCCATATAAAATTTCATCATCAGGTAAAGGAAAAACAAATATCTTGTCGGACGCAGGAATAACCTTCCCCCCCTGCCCGGTGATATTCCTGTTCAGTCTCTTATACATGTAAAAGGTTTGTCCCTCGGCAAACCATTCCTTCCTGCACTCTTTTACGAGCTCATTCTGGAAATCAGACTCAGTAGCAGCGACCAATTTTGCACCAATTCCTCTATGATGACGAACTGAATCAATCATAGCGGTACCCTGAGCAGGATTTGTGCTATAGAGAGCTTCAGACGCGATATAAAAAACCTCGCTAAGCCTTACTGCCGGGGCCATCTGGGGATGACGGTTAACATTTACATTTTTGGAGTTTCTTTTATACTTCAATATCTCGTAAATGCGTCCGGTTGGCGTGCTCATCAGATTTAGCCATTGCTTATATCGAACATCTTCTCCTCCAACCCCTCCGGTTTCGTATATACTATTTGCCAAATCAACATCCGCTCTAAGCCGGTCAAAGAAGTAACTTAACTCATCTCTCATTTCGGGCACATACCAGGCAAAGATCAGTTCCGGATAAATAATGCGATCTTTGAACTCTTCATCAGATTCCTGCAGATCTCCAAGCTTTACCCCGGGAAACTTTCGTGAGTTAATAATTTCCATTGCGTTGCTCAATGCGTTTGTCTTGTCATTCTTATAAAGATAGACCCGGGCAAGCGTTGCGCATATTGCATAGTAATTCAGCCTATGCCTCCTGTTTTGGAGGAAGTATATGGGAGAGGAAACTTCGTTCCTGGTTGAATCAACAGAGTTCGGAGGATATCCAATATGGTAAGATGAACTCAGAATAGGAT
>JBQGEO010000356.1:0-2220 GCA_052039655.1 Pararcticibacter sp. | reverse complement strand
TCTCTCATACCCTACAACGCGGATGTAATAAAGGCTAAAAAGCTGGAACTCCAATGGCATGGAGAGCTTGTTCATGTTGATGACGAACTGATCAGGCTAAAAGAGCAAAAAACAATTACTATATCAATTGAAGGCAGAAAGCTGAATTTTATGGTTCCTTAAATTTTAATATAGAGCTTACCTTCTTTTTCCATAACGGTATAGGTATTGATCTTTTCTTTTGCGGGTCCTGCTTTTACAGATCCATCTTTAACACAGAACTGAGATCCGTGCCACGGGCACTGAACGGTTTTACAGATAAGTACACCCGCTGCCAGTGAGCCACCCTTATGGCTGCAACGATCGTCAAACGCCACATATTCTCCTTCTGTTTTCCCTAAAACAATCCGCTTCTCCCCTGTCAGAATCAACTTCATCTGGTCGTTTTTCAATTCGTTTACATCCCCCGCTTCTACAATACCGTCCTTAACAACAGCATAAGCTTCCTGATATTTGCCGCTGTCTGCATACCGGTTAAACACCCCTATTTGGTTTCTGTGCACCAGGGTCCCTCCCATCCAGCCGGCAACCACCAGCATGGCCATTCCAATACCCTCCAATAAAATGACCCATAGCGAAATTTCGTCTGCTCTGATCAGGAATGCAGTTATAAAAACCAGAAGCATTCCTGTATTGATAATGCCATGTTTTGCGGCTCTTTTTTTAGCTGAGCTATCAGGGGGAACCGTATACCTGAAATCTATAATACCCGGTATTGCAGCGATCAAAGCAGAAATAATTCCTGCAGCCTCCATATACCTCGCCGCTTGCCATAAATCATCTTTTCCGGTAAAAAATGACAATAGCCCGAAAAGAAAGGTACCAGCCAAAAATGCTGTTGGAAAAGGGATTAGCATTGGATGTATAGGATGGGTCTTGATATGTGCTTTGCTTCTCATCTTAAGAATCTGATACGTAATAACACCAGATGCCTGACTAAAGTTTAGTCCTCAGTCCTCTCATAGCATTTATATAGAGCAAAACAGACACATTATTGCAGAAAATACGTTAATTATTATTTATTTGCACTGAAATGAAATTATGGTATTCACAGGAAGGAGCTCCTCATCCCCTAGGTATCTCGTTTATACCTGAAGAGGATGCATATAATTTTGCAATCTATTCTAAACATGCATCTTCTGTAACTCTTCTTTTATATAAAGAAAATGAATACAAGGTTCCCGTTGTGACTGTCAGGCTTGATCCGTTTAAAAACAAATCTCAACGAATCTGGCACTACAGGATAAAAAGATCTGAACTAAAAGGTGCGGCATTCTATGGATACCGTATTGAAGGCCCCCTGGGCAACGGGCCGGACTATCTGCACCAGTTTGATCCTCAGAAAATATTACTAGACCCATATGCAAGGGAAGTAATCTTCCCTCCTGAATTTAGCAGGGACGCCGCAGAACAATCAGGATGTAACGATGGAAAGGCTCCTTTGGGAATGATCAGCAGCGAAGAAGATTTTGACTGGCAGGGCGACCAGCCGGTTAGACATGAGCATGATCTGGTCATCTATGAGATGCATGTTAAGGGCTTTACCCGGAATCCGAATTCCGGTATTTCGTCCGAAAAAAGAGGAACCTACGCGGGAGTAATTGAGAAAATTCCTTACCTGAAGGAACTGGGCGTAACAGCCGTCGAACTGATGCCTGTTCATCAATTCGACCCAACAGAAAAAAATTACTGGGGATACATGTCCCTCAACTTTTTTGCTCCCCATCATTCGTATACTTACGACAACAGTCCCGGCGGCGCCATCAGGGAGTTCAAGACAATGGTCCGCGAGCTCCATAAAGCAGGTCTTGAAGTCATACTTGATGTTGTATTTAACCATACTTCCGAAGGGGATATGGCAGGGCCTACTTACTCTTTTAAAGGTATTGACAATAGTACCTACTATTTGATGGAAGATCATCCCGGTAATCCATACGTCAACTACAGTGGGACTGGCAATACCCTCCGTACAGATCATCCGGCTGTTCAGCAGCTTATAATGGACAGCCTGCGTTATTGGGTAAAAGAAATGCACGTAGATGGCTTCAGGTTCGATCTGGCTTCTGTGTTCAGCCGGAAATCAGATGGCAGCATCGGATCCTCCCCCATCTTCGACCAGATTGCAGCAGAGCCCTACCTGGCTGATGTCCGGCTAATTGCAGAACCATGGGACGCAGGTGG
>JBQGEO010000355.1:0-5387 GCA_052039655.1 Pararcticibacter sp. | reverse complement strand
CCTCTTGCGGATAACCTCGATCTGGCAAGTGGTGGCAGTGGGAGTGTCTGGGGCGGGAAGTTTAAAACAGCACTCAATGCCTACGCGAGCCAGAATGGGGGGAGCCTGACATCTGCAAACCTCGCTGCTGCGACGAGATATGCACGTCAGCAGGCTGATGCAGGCCGAGTAGAGCCCGGCACCCAGGCTTTCAACGACCTTAAAAATACCATTATCGGGATCAACAACTGGGATATCAAATCCTCTCAAATTCCTGATGCTCCGGTAACCGGTGGTGCCGCCCTTGTTCAGAAGAGTAATTTATATCATGTTGAGGGGCAATGGGACTTGTCAAAGCAGGTAAAGATATTTGATTTGCTGATAGGCGGAGATGCACGTATTTATGAGATCATCCCCGACGGAAATACTTTTGTTGATTTTGACCGTTCTATTGAGGATAGAAATAAGCCCTTTGCTGACGGAAGTTGTGGGGAGAATGTTTATTACAATAAGTTCGGCGCATTTACACAGGTGACGAAAACATTGTTTGATGAGAAACTGAAGCTGTTCGGATCTCTCCGGTTTGACTATAATCCGGAGTTTGATCCCAAGTTCACGCCCCGTCTGGCGGCAGTGTATACACTAAACAATAATCATAACTTTCGCTTTACATTCCAGGAAGGGTACAGGTTTCCGGCTTTGTTCGAAGCTTTGTCTTATGTAAACAACGGCCGGGTGAAGCGGGTGGGCAGCCTATCTTATATCAACGAGGGGCTTGGATACCTGGATAACAGTTATACTCAGGCTTCGGTCGTTAATTTCAATGCGGCGGTAAAGGCCGCAGGTAATAGCGATGCAGCAGCGCTGGCAAACAGGGGACTGCTTGAGGTGGCTAATCTGCCTGAAGCCCGCCCTGAACGCATTACTTCACTGGAAGCCGGATATAAAAGTATTTTGCTGGATAATAAACTGGTGGTAGACATCGATGCGTATACGAATCTTTACGATGGTTTCCTGGGTCAGGTGCAAGTGTTCGTTCCCAAAGGCGAAACGGTAGGTTCTGATGCTGCCGTGATCGCTATGGTAGACCGTAACCGGGATGCCACGCAGGCGGGCAGCGGCAACTCGGCCAGCAAGGGACAGGACAGGTACAGAGTGTATACCAATGCCAAGAACACATACAGGAATTATGGATCGGCACTCGGGCTTACTTATAATTTCTATAAGAAGTATACACTTTCAGGTAATGTTAATTTTAACAAGATGAAAGAAAATGAGAACTCAGACATCTTTGTTACAGGCTTCAATACGCCTGAATGGGCAACGAGTGTTTCTTTCGGCAACAGGGAAGTGGTAAAGAACCTTGGTTTTAACGTAGTTTACCGCTGGCAGGAATCCTTTCTGTGGGAAAGTCCTCTTGTAACGGGAAGGGTAAATGCTATTCATACCTTCGATGCTCATACCTCTTACCGGATCCCTCAAAGCAAAGCGACCATTAAGATTGGAGCATCTAATATATTTAACAAGAAGTATTTACAGTATGCCGGTGGCCCTACTATTGGTGGCTTGTATTATATGGCCATTACTTTCGACGGTTTGCTGGTGAAATAAGAATTTGCTGTTGATTTGATTTGGAAAAGGAGGGCGGCATTGTGCTGCCCTTCGTTTTTTGTATTGTATATGACCTGTTTTTTGCCTTAGTTTGACACATGAAAATGAAAAGCGTTTGCGTTTATTGCGGTGCCAATTTTAACGGGGATCCGATGCTTAAAAAGGCAGTGGAGGATCTGGCTGAAGTATTAACCCTCCAGGGAATTAACCTGGTTTATGGGGGAGGTAGTGTGGGGGTAATGGGACTGCTGGCTGATGCGGTACTTCAGCGGGGGGGAACTGTAACCGGTGTAATTCCCCAGTTTTTAATGGATAAGGAAGTTGGACATAAAGGTATAACAGAGATGGTGATTACGGAGAATATGCATCAGCGCAAGAAGAAAATGGCGGATCTTGCTGACGGATTTATTATTCTCCCGGGAGGCTTCGGTACGCTCGAAGAGTTCTTTGAAGTGTTGACCTGGCTTCAGCTCGGACTGCACAATAAAGCTATAGGTGTGTTGAATGCAGATGGCTATTATGATCATTTGTTTGCTCAAATGGATGTCATGGTGGAACGAAGATTCCTGAAACCGTCTAACCGGGCGCTTGTGTTTAATGAAAGCAATCCGGCGGTGCTGGTAGAGAAAATGATCGCTTTTGATGCTGTTCCCGAGGAAGTTTGGTTTAAAGACAGAAATCTGACCTGAACGGCTTGTTAAGGCATTATGAATGTCGTAAATTTGCATGCTAAATAATTTTTATGTCTCAGGATACAGAACATGTACAATGCCTTATCATAGGTTCAGGCCCGGCAGGATACACTGCCGCCATATATGCTGCCCGTGCTGATTTAAAACCAGTGCTTTATACCGGAATTGTTCCGGGAGGTCAGCTGACACAAACAACCGATGTTGATAATTTTCCAGGATATCCGGCGGGAATTATGGGGCCGGAAATGATGGAGGATTTCAGGAAACAGGCAGAGCGTTTTGGTACAGATATTCGCTTTGGCTATGCCACATCTGTGGATTTTTCGGGAACGCCGCATAAGGTAGTTATAGATGAGCACAAGACTATTATCGCTGAAACGGTGATTGTTGCAACCGGTGCTACTGCAAAGTGGCTGGGACTGGAAAGTGAACAGAAGTATAACGGGTTTGGTGTATCAGCCTGTGCGGTGTGCGACGGATTCTTTTTCAGGAACCAGGAAGTGGCTATTGTTGGTGCAGGGGATACAGCAGCGGAAGAGGCTACTTATCTTGCAAAGCTGTGCAGCAAAGTACATATGCTGGTGCGGCGGGATGAATTCAGAGCCTCCAAGGCCATGCAGAACAGGGTTCTCAGCACTCCTAACATTGAAATACATTATAATACGGAAACGCGGGAAATAGTAGGAGACGGGCAGAACGTTACCGGAATAAGGGTTTATAACAACAAAACAACAGAAGAAACAACGATTCCTGTGACGGGCTTTTTTGTGGCTATAGGGCATAAGCCTAACACAGATATATTTAAGGGCTGGCTGGACATGGATGAGACCGGATATCTGATCACGAAACCCGGCACTGCTCAAACTAATATTGAAGGAGTATTTGCCTGCGGTGATGCCCAGGATAAAGTATACCGTCAGGCTGTTACAGCTGCTGGAACGGGCTGTATGGCTGCCCTTGAAGCGGAACGCTATCTTGCTGAAAAGGAGTATGAAGCGGCCGAATAGGCTTTAGGAAGAAACTTTTTGGTTCCTGATATGTTGTCTGAGTATTGAAATTTAATAAAGATCGATATGGGAAAAGGTGATATCAAGACGAAAAAAGGGAAGATTACGAACAAATCATTCGGAAAAAAAAGATCTCATAAACTAAAGACGGCTTCTGCTGCTACGCAGAAGGACGATGAATAAAGTGCCCTGAAAGGCACTTTATTCATTTAAGTACTTTGCTTATTTTTAATGTGGTCCTTTTGGGGATGTTTTTTCCGGCACCGGCTTAGCTGATATATTTATGTTGCTCTGAATATCATGTCATCATTGAAATTACGTACTACAGCGATTCTGATAACTACCTCATTAATAATCCTATTCCTTCTTTTCTTGTTTTTTTACATAAAGAGAGAGTTTCTGGTGACGCGAACCGAGATAAGCGAGGATGTCATCATGGAGAAGATCACCAATATCGGCAAACTGGAACTCGTCAAATACAGCATGAAAGATGTGCTTGAAAAAAAAGAACTGCGGACTATTTTGCCTGACAAGAGGATTCTTCTGGTTGCCGCAGGTGAAGTGACAGGATGTATTGACCTGACTAAAGTCAGTAAGGATGATATTGAAAAGTCGGCTGATGATTCTGTAACAGTTTATCTCCCTCAGCCTGAGATCTGCTATTTCAAACTGGATCATAAGCGCTCCAGGGTGTATGATATATCAGGCGCCTGGTTCCCAACCGATACAAAGGCGATGGTGGAGGACGTGTATAAGCTGGCGGAACAACGTATTCTGCAAAATGCTAAAGAAATGGATATTATTGGCAAGACCAGGCAAAACGCATATATAATATTCCGGCCTATGCTCGCAAATATCACCGGTAAAAAAATCGGCATCAAATTCAGGTAATAAAAACAGGTTCTTAGCGGTACTTTTATTCTTTCGTTGTGCTGATTTGGAAAATCAGAATTATTTGGGCAGTTTTATAGCTTCGATATGTATTTAACTGGTCCCAAACTGTAAACAAATGAATAAATTATTCAGAGAATTACTTGTTGTATCCTTTATTCTTTCAGTCGTTTCCTGCTCATCAGATCAGCCTAAAGAGGCACAGAAGCCCTCTGTTAAGGTGGTTCTCCCCAAACCCTTTTCTTTTCATAAAGCTATTGCCATTAAGCCGGGTTTAAC
This sequence comes from Pararcticibacter sp., assembly GCA_052039655.1. Taxonomy (GTDB): domain Bacteria; phylum Bacteroidota; class Bacteroidia; order Sphingobacteriales; family Sphingobacteriaceae; genus Arcticibacter. The sequence goes on along the minus strand of JBQGEO010000355.1, from coordinate 928 downwards.
ATTTGATGTGGTCAGCTGGGGGAGAGGGTCTGAACAAACCGGTGCTTATCTGATCCTCAGGTCTGATTCAGCGGATATGAAATATCGCTCTACTTCAGGTGAACTGGAGGGAAAAGTTACTGATGCCTGGAACATGGATATGGATTCGGATGGAAATCCGGAGATCTTTATCGAAGCAAGGACCGGAGATAAAGAAAATCCGCTGAACATGTATGTTTACGAATTTGATGATAACGGGTCTGCCAGGGAGATCAGATTTCCGGACCTGACGGCATCTACGAAAAAAACCTACAGAGGGAAGGATTCCATTTATGTAAGAGAAGGATCTTTATTCCGGGAGTTTCCATTATATGAAGAAGCGGATACAGCCGGCATCAAACCTACCGGAAAAAAAGTTCTTGAGTACAGTCTTCGCGGAAGCACTTTCTCGGTTAAGACTGCAGGTGATTAAACAGGGCTCCTTCAGTCGTTGAACTGATGCTGGAGCCTTTCGAGTTTTTCTATCATTTCATATAATTTTTCCTGCTCTCTGCGGATATATGTCCGCATGAGGCGCCAGCATATCACAAACCAGGCAGCAGTGAAAGCCACTCCTCCTATAATTTGCCACAGGGGGGCGATGAAATAAAGTTCTATAAAATAAAGTCCGAAAGCAATGCCTATGAAGATGCTGTAAACGGAGTATTTACGGGTATTCAGGATGTAGCGCCGCTTTCTGTATCTTTTCAGATACTGTATATAGTCTTCCGGCTGCTGAAGCAGAGATTCGCTGTTCGTGATACTACGGTAATCACTTATCTGGATGAATACATAATAGAGACAGCACACGATCAGGATCAACAGGCAGAGATGTGTTGTCGCCATCCTAAAGGGATTGCTGATCCAGACCCATCAGAGGCTAATGACCGCCGAAAACATCCCCGCTGTT
>JBQGEO010000354.1:0-8104 GCA_052039655.1 Pararcticibacter sp. | reverse complement strand
TAATTTTAATGAAACGGCCTTCTTCTACCCTCAATTTCGTACAGACAATAAGGGAGAGCTGACGCTTGCATTTACCGCACCTGAATCCCTCACCCGATGGAAGTTCAGAGTCCTCGCTCATACCCGCGACTTAGCGTCTGGCTACATAGAGCGGGATGTCATTACTCAGAAGCAGTTAATGATAGCCGCAAACATGCCTCGTTTTCTCAGAGAAGATGATACCATCACAATTTCCGCAAGGGTCACCAACCTCACTAGCCGCAGTGTAACAGCAAACATAAGCCTAAGTTTTTTTAACGCTATAAATATGCAACCGGTATCACTGCTTGCGCACCCCGGTCAGGCGGAACAAGCAGTTTCCATTCAGGCACACACCAATGAAACGGTATCTTTTCAACTAATTATTCCGTCGGGGCTTGAAGCATTAACCTATAGACTCACGGCATCAACAAAAAATCATTCAGACGGAGAAGAAAATACGATGCCCGTTTTGTCGAACCGGATGGCAGTGAACGAATCCCTGCCGATGATAGTTCGTCCAGGTCAAACGCCGACATTCAAACTTGACAAATTACTTAATAACAACAGTCCCTCCTTAGTGAGTAAATCTGTTACACTTGAATATACTGAAAACCCAGCTTGGTATGCGGTACAGGCAATGCCCTATCTGATAGAGTTTCCCTATGATTGCTCAGAGCAGACATTCAGCAGGTATTTTGCTAACAGTCTCTCTGCTTCAATCATTCAATCTTTACCTGCAATAGCCCGGATATTCGAACGGTGGAGGGCCGCCGATAGTAAAGCTTTACAATCCAACCTGGAGAAAAACCCCGAACTAAAAAACTTGCTGCTGGAAGAGAGTCCATGGCTGCGAAATGCCATGAGCGAAAGCGAGCAGAAAAAGCGGATAGCCCTCATGCTTGACCTCAATAAGTTAAGTTACGAGCAAGCGCAAACGATCGGTAAGCTATCTAAAATGCAGCTTGCCGACGGAGGTTTTCCCTGGTTCACCGGAAGCAAATCAGACCGCTATATCAGTCAGCATATATTGGCAGGAATTGGTCAGCTTTATCAACTTAAAGCTGTTACAGGAAATGATGTCAGACTTAAGAACATTAAACGAAAATTGCTTGCATACCTGGATACCAGAATTGAAGAAAGTCACTTGCAAACTACAGGAAATAATAAGAATAGCAATTCTGCGCCTCTTTCTTCTATTGAGATCCATGCATGGTACACCCGCAGCTTTTTCCATGATGTGGCACTTAACAATAAGCTCCGCGGGATCAGCAAACTCTATCTCGTTAAAGCTGAGAAATATTGGATATCGGAGGACATTTATGAGCAGGCAATGATCGCTCTTACAATGCTCCATTACGACAGGCCTCAAGTTGCACAAAAAATTATCCGCTCCCTAAAGGAAAGAGCACAGCAGTCACAGGAACTGGGGATGTACTGGACTCAGAACCGGTCCGGTCGGTTTTGGAGCCAATCACCAATCGAAGCCCAATCCCTGTTAATCTCCCTCTTTACTGAAGCTGGAGGCCACGAAAAAGCTGTTCAGGAAATGAAGATATGGCTTTTGAAAAATAAACAAACAAATAACTGGCAGACTACGAAGGCCACAGCTGCGGCCTGCCATGCTCTTTTGTTACAGGGGGATACCATTCTCAGCAGAACCGGCAGTACGACCATCAGAATAAATAATAAATCCCTTGCTGACCTTAAGCCGGATATCCAGAGAGAAAGCGGATCAGGCTATATTAAGACTAACTGGACTGGCAGCGAGATTAAACCGGAGATTGGAAACATCAAAGTGACCAACAATGGAAATGTCGTCAGTTGGGGGGCACTGCACTGGCAGTATACTGAAAAGGTGGATAAGATCACTTCGTCCTCTTCCAATATTAGCATTGAACGGAAATATTTTATTGCGAAGCAAGAGAAGACTGGGGAGGTACTTAGTCCCGTCGACTCTTCCAACACACCTAAGACCGGAGACCTGCTAAAGGTAGTTATCTATCTGAAGGCAGATCAGGATTATGAATATATCCATTTAAAAGATATGCGCCCTTCGGGAACAGAACCTGTTGATGTCCTTTCTTCATATAAGTATCAGGACGGCCTTCCCTACTATCGGGTTACGAAGGATGTTGCAACTAACTTCTTCATTGATCACATGAATAAAGGATCTTACGTCCTCGAATACCCGCTTAGGGTTGTTCAGCCGGGCAACTATTCAACCGGGATATGTTCTGTTCAGTGTATGTATGCTCCGGAATTTAATGCTCACAGCGAAGGAAAGAGGATGGTCACAGATAAGTAAGCATAGCTTACTTATCTGTTGAATTTAGCACACTGGCAGCAGAGACTATACTACCAGTCTTTCCCTGTCCACATCTCCCAGCTTCCTGTACTTCACTATCACAATGGCCGATATTACCAGTAATACAGCGACCACCCAGTACACCCATACCGGCACGGGTACCGGGTCTCCGGCGGCATAGGAATGCAAACCGGACAGGTAATAATTCACTCCGAATGAAGTCATGATAATAGAAGAAAACGCCCATAGTGACGCCAGGTTATAAACCAGTGCATTTTTTAAAGCCGGAATGAGGCGCAGGTGGAGCACGAACGCATATACTACTACCGAAATAAGGGCCCAGGTTTCCTTAGGGTCCCATGCCCAGTAACGCCCCCAGCTCTCGTTAGCCCAAACGCCGCCAAGGAAAGTACCGATTGCAAGAAGGAACAACCCGATAGTGATGGCCATCTCATTTACAATACTCAATTCCTGGATGCTGAGCCACCATTTTGCACCCGGTGCAGCGGGTTTAAAGATGAGCAGTAATATAGTCAGAAGAGCAAGGATCGCTGCCAGTGCGAGAGGCGCATATGAACTGACGATTATCGCTACATGGATCTTTAGCCAGTATGAATGCAGCACCGGCATCAGATTAGTGATTTCCGGGTTCAGCCAGTCCAGGAAACCGACAAACAGCAGGGTCCCCGAAAATAATAATCCCAAAGGTATCGTAAACCTTGATTTACCGGAAAATAGAAGACCAAATAGAAGAATTCCCCAGGCAACGAAAACCAGCATCTCAAAACCATCAGACCAGGGTGGATGCTTAGCTATATACCATCTTAGCCCAAGGTGGAAAGTGAACACCAGAAGCCCCAGCCAGCTCAGGACTTTTCCAGCTATCCAGGCTCTTTCAAGATGTTTTGATTCTTTGAATAACAATGTAATCGCCAGTACCAGCAGAACGGTACGAAGAAGCCAGAAAACTCCAAACAGCCGGTTTCCCAGGTTCAGCTTATTATACAAAAGCTCTCCCCTGATCATACTTTCTGCAGGATACACTTTACTGCCTGCTTTTTTCTGGAATAACTGGATATAGCCGAGCGTTTCATCAGCCTGCTTCCAGTCACCTGTTTCCATTCCTTTCTGCAACCCTGCCAGATACAGGGAAGTGATATTTTCAACAAAACGCGCATCATCTTCGGCAAAGCCTTTCTGAGATTCCTGGCTGGTAAACCATGTATTGTTTTTATCCTGCTTATTGGGGAAGATCCGGAGAAAATCGCCGGTTAATAATGCATAAAAAATGTTAAAGCGTTCGTCTGTTTTCAGCAGTTCCTTATGCCCTTCATTTCGTTCTGCAGGCTTCAGTTTATTGGCTTCTTCAACGAGATCATGCAGAAGATAATCGCCGTCTTTATTCACAAAGTCGCGAAAACTGAGTCTTTCAGAAGGCTTTTTCTGCAAGGCGAGAAAGGCGAGATGAGATTTTTCCTTATCAATCCTGATGACAGGCAAACGGCTGAATAATACCGGGTCTATCTGTACAGCCAGAAGAAACTGTTCGGAAGATAGCCTCACGTTACCTGAATCTGCCGGCAGCTCAACATAAGACCGTCCGCTGATCTTGCGGAGAATTTCATTTGCGAGCGTATTAAGCGGCTTCATGCGGCCATCCAGGTCCTGTACAATCAATTTACCATACTCCGCAGCCTTTTCCCTGGGAACTACCGGAATTTTAAGTGGCGCCTGAGCCCTGACAGAACCCAGCAAGCTAAAGAAAACAATAAAGGCAAGAGCCGCCTTCCGGCGCACCGAACTAAGTTTTTTATTCAGCAGACTGAACCTGCTTCCTCTAGCAAAGAATGTAAATATCATTCCCACGGCAAGTAAGGTATAGCCGAGGTACGTCAGGTACGTTCCGGGCCTGTCCCTGTTTATCGATAATACCGTCCCTTTTTCATCCGTATCATACGATGACTGATAAAAGCGGAAGCCCCTATAATCCAAAACATTGTTCATGAACACACGATAAGGAAATACGGTAGCGCCGTCCATCACTTTCAGTTCGCTGGCGTAGCTCTCGGGACTTTGGCTTCCCGGATAGCGCACCAGCTGAAAATCATCCAGAAAAAGTGCAAAAGGTAAGATTTCAGCCCGGGGACCGTACGTAACCGCAAATTCCTTTCCGTTGTAGGTAAAGGGATGCCAGGCCGGCTTCATAGTTACCATCTTAACGTAAGCCTCTGAAACAGCACGCCCCTGATCGTCAGCGATCTTTAATTTTACCACATCAGGCAGATTTTTTGCCAGCTTCTCATCTTTTTCCGGCCGGTACTTTAACCCGGACTTTTCATGAACTGCTTTCACTAAAAATGCACCTCCCTCCCATTGATAGAGAGAGCGCAACTTCAGGGGCCTTGATTCGCCGGCATGAAGCATATCGATTTTCTGTGACGCCATTTCCATGGACTGCAGATGCACCGAACTGCTGATCATCCAGGTACTATCCTTTTTAAAAAGCTTCACAGGCGCCTTTGCCCCCGCACTGGTTCCGAGCAAAAGATTGCCCATTGACAATGATTGTCCTGCCTTTATCAGATGATCTTCCCGGCCTTCTCCAAGTGCCACTGCCAGATCAAGATACGTTTCCTTCCCAGTGGTAATTTCCTCTCTCGCTCCCTTTACATATTCTTCGAACGTCACGCTGAACGAGTGGCTTTCCCATTTCGCATGATACGTTTCGGGTTTAAAATTATGATGGATAAGCGTGACCGGAATATCAAAACGCTTAGCCTGCGCCTCATGCTGCCTGAACTGCAGGTAACGGGCATTCGTATAAAACACATTTTCTTTTTTTCCCTCACGTATGTGGATTACCCCTTCTTCACTCAGATAGCGGGTTACTCCCGCCCCTAAAATTATCAGGACAAAGGCAATATGAAACAGACCTACCGGCCACCGGTTTGCGTGGAACAACTTATACTGCCTGATATGTGCCAGGAAATTCACCGAAAGCCAGAGCATGATCAGCTCAAACCACCATGCCTCATATACCAGTGCCCTCGCTACAGCTGTACCATGGTCATTTTCAATGAAAGTTGCTACCGCGCATGAGACAGCAAAAGCAATAAGTAAAACAAGAGAAATACGGGTAGAAAAAATAAATTTTGAATAAGACATGAAGCTATAGTAAAACACCAATGAATTTATTCTTCATAGTGGGTCTGAAAATCAACATCACATAAGCCCAGTTCTGCCCCTTCTTCAGTGCTCCATTATTTTGGATCGTTTCAAAAGTGTCTGAATGAAAAAATTGGCTGTATCCCCCCTGCAGGGAAATAGCCTGGTTAAAAACATACCCTGCACTAAGGTCAAGCTCTGTGCCCAGATGACGTTTCATCCGTTCGCCTGTTGAATTATAAGCATTCGCCTGGGAGAAAAAGCCATGTCCGTCAAGCTGCGTAAAGAACCTTGAATTGAAATCAAGTCTTGCCTTAATGAAATAGTCCTGTAACCCTACACTGTTTTCGTGAGCACCGCCCACGTAAAACAAATCCATATATCCATTATGTGCATGATTCGTTCCATACAAAGGAGAGAACGAGCGGTTCACAGAAGCCGTATTATTGCCGGAAGTTCCGCTGAGTATCTCGGCACCTCCCGCAATACGAAGCGTCCTGGAAGCGGCACTGTCAATGTTCCACTGCTGCGTAACCTGGGCACTCGCATCGTATGCCCGCATTTTACGCCCTTGCGGGTCCTTCCCCAACTGATAATAATAAAAACCCGATAACAACGTGTTCCCTGCCTTGTACTTCAATGTTGGAAGTCCGATTGTCTGCCGGTAATAAGTATGCTTTTCAGCAACTGCCCCGGAAGCATCATTCCTGGTAAATTGTCTGCCGTCGTTCCACAACAGCAATGAATATTCAAACGGCCCGGCCGTGTTACCTAAGCGCGCAAACTGCGCTGCTTTGTACTGATTAGCCAGAGTAAATACATTTCCGCTAAGCTTCTGACCGTCCTGGTTAAACCCTCCCCCTAATTGAAAGTTAAGTTTATCTTTTTCATATTTTACCTGGATAAAATCATGGGAACGTCCCTGCAGTGCCCAGTCGAGGTTTCCCAGAAAGCGGGCATTATCAAAGTTTAGTTCCTGGCGCCCAAGCCTGATCTTCCAGTTGTTTCCCAAACCGGTTTCCAGCCAGGCCTCATACAGCGATAAAAAGTCGTCACTGATTTTAGCCTGAGAGGTACTTCCCCAGGTACGGATATCCTGAACACTTGCATAAAAGGTAAACGCATCCTGCTTATACCCGGCCTGCAGCCTCAGGCGGTGTGCTACAAACGCTGCAGGGTCTGCCTCTTTACTGATCAGCTTTCCATAGCCATTCCTGAATTCCGCACGGGGAATGAATTGTCCATCGATATTGAACTGGGAATAAGCGGGGGGGAGATAACAAGCAAAGGCAAATACCAAGCCAGCGTACAAAGACTTCCTCATACGGTTTCAAAATTTTAAGATACCCGTGTTAATTAAGCATATTTACCTTCATTTTCGACTCACGGGCTTTACCTTCTTTCAACCACTGAGGTACTACCTTCTCAAGGAATTCTGCCTTTTCCATCTTTTCTTTCTCCAGATTCACACCAATATATGCCTGGAGCTCTGATTTACTGCTCAGATTTGGCATTTTTACCGGTTTATTATGCCCCAGGGATGCCAGCACCCTTGCCAGTTCTACCCTTACATCCTGGATAATTGTTAATCCGGAAGCAAGTATGCGGCTTGACTCAAGAGGCGCATGAAACCCGGCACCATGAGATGCTGCAATATAATCCCAGCGCCACTGAGCGTGCCTGATACCTTTCAGAATATTAGCCATTTGTCCCTCTTTAGCCCCTAGCTTCCATGCCTGTTCTGCTTCCAGATGAGCCATTGCTACATGACGCTGAAGCTGGGAAATACTCTGCTTTACTTTAGTCTGGCGTTCGTACACATCATTGACCAGGTCTGATACCTTTTCCCGGTGACATACGAGGCAGGAGTTCTCTACATTGGCCAGAGGTGAACCGATATGATGGTCCGTAAACTTTTGTCCACCTTCCGTTCCATAAGGCATGTGACAGTCCGCACATGATACTCCGCGTTTCGCATGGATACCGAACGAATAGATCTCATAATCGGGGTGCTGAGCTTTCAGCATCTTTGCCTTACTCAGGGGATGAACCCAGTCTGCAAAATCAATCTTGTCATAGTAAGCTTCCATCGCCTCTACGCTCTGGCCATCCTTCCATGGAAAAGTAACATATTGTGCTTTTGGCGCTCCCGGCCTTTTCTTGTCGAAGTAATATTCCACATGACACTGCGCACAAACCAGCGAGCGCATCTCCTGGTGAGAAGCCTTGTTTATATCCTTCCCCATTGCCTGAAAAGCTTCTACCAATGCCGGCCTGGTAATCGTGAGATTCATAGTTTTAGGGTCATGGCAATCAGCACACCCGATCGGGTTAATAATCTGACTGCCGAAGTCTGAGAGCTTATGACTGTAAAACTCCGTTACGCCAAGTTCTTTCATGAGCCTGGGAACATCCGGACTCTTACAAGTCCAGCAGGTACTGGGCATCGCACCTGCACCCGGCTCTTTTGGAGCTCCTATGCGTACAGACGCCAGTACGTCACGGACGGCATGGTTATGTCCGCGGGGCTGATTATATCCCTTACTGAAAGCATACCCGGCCCACAGGATAATAGTTTCAGGGTTTTCCTCCAGCGCATCCCTGAACCCGCTT
>JBQGEO010000353.1:0-7100 GCA_052039655.1 Pararcticibacter sp. | reverse complement strand
TCGGGCCAGCTCACGTTTGAGCAGGTGAAAAACGGAAAGTTCGATAAACAGTTTGTTTCAAGCAGAGAAAAATATCCGAAAAATAACCATGTCAGTTCTGCTTACTGGTACCTTGTAAAAGTAAGGTATGCAGAAGAAGCTCATTCCAGTTATCTTCTTGAATTTTATGATCAGACTATTGACGATATAACCGCATGGTTACCGGATAACAAAGGAAAATATTCATCGGCGCGATCAGGGGCAAAGTTTGGCTTTGATAAAAGACTTTTCAGCCATAAGAATTTCCAGTTTAGTGTTCCCGCAAATAAGAAAGGGGTTTACACCTTTTATTTCAGGATTAAATCGGCCCAGACAGTTAATGTAATCATCGTTCACCGGTCTGTACAGAGGTTTGTCGGCTACGCGCTGACAGAGTATTTTAGTTTCGGTCTGTTTTATGGAATGATTATCATTTTTAGCTTCCATAATCTCCTCATGTATAGTGTAATGCGGCAGAGGCAGTACCTTTATTACGTACTCTATATCATTTCGGTGGGATTATACGAAATGAGTGCCGACGGGATAGCCTTCCAGTACCTGTGGCCGGATTCTCCGCGCTGGAACGAATATGCATACTCGGTTCCGCTGTTTTTTTTAAGCACGTTTGCGTTATTGTTTACGATCGACCTGTTGCATGTAAAGGTGAAGGCGCCGCGACTGTATAAACTGATCCTGGCGGTCCTCGCCTTAAGATCTGCTTTTTTCCTGTTATGCGCCTTGTATGACAGGAGCTGGTTTAATTACCGGGTCGTAGAATTTGTTCCATTGGCAATAGCCTTTTATACTGGTTTTTATATCTGGCGAAAAGGCTATAAACCCGCCCGGTTTTTTGTTCTTGCCTATACTTTTTTATTCGTAGGCTTTGTACTTAAGGTCCTGGTTGTGTTGGGTTACGGCCGTTTCATTCCCGGATGGATCGCACACTACAGTATGAGTTTCTGCTTTATCGCAGAAATGCTCCTTCTGTCTTTTGCGATAGGTGACAAAGTTCGTTTACTGAAAAAGAAGAAAGAAAAGGCCCAGGTGAAGATCATCAGGCAAATGGAAGAGAATGCCAGGCTGAAGGATACGATGAACCGGAAGCTGGAGGTAAAAGTCCGCGAGCGCACGCAGGAAATCGTTGAAAAGACGAACGAAGTCAGGGAGAAGTCACTTATTATTGAACAGCAAAATGAAGAATTACTCTCTGCCAATCAGCTTCTTCAGCAGCAGTCAGAAGAAATTGCGCGTATGAACCTGCTTCTTCAGAAGGACAACCAGGAGTTGCAAACGAATATCCGAAAGGTTACTCACGACAGGATGATGTCGGCTGAAGTGGATTTCGAGGAATTTAGCAGGACTTATCCCGACCGTGACGCATGCTTCAGTTTACTATCGGATCTGAAATGGAAAAACGGGTATGTATGCAGGAAATGTGGCAACACAAATTATTGCAGCGGTCATTTGCCCTACAGCAGGAGGTGTACAAAATGCGGATACGATGAATCTGTCATCACCAATACCATTCTTCAGAATACCCGTATTCCTGTAAATAAAGCGTTCTATATGATATTTCTCATCTACTCAACAAGGGGCAGGATTTCCTCCCACAAGCTTTCAGAAATTACCGGTATCAGGCAGAGTACCTGCTGGATGTATAGCAGTAAGATCAGGAAGGTCATGAATGAAAGGAAAAAGGAGTTGCGTAAGGCGGGCGAACAGGGTTGGAGTAAACTTGTACTTGAATAAGGTTTTTAGATAAAATTAGTATTGTTTGCTATGGGGAGAGAGTTTTACAGCAGGTTGCTATTTTTATATTTATGCGTGCTGGCGTCGCCGGTTATGGTATTGGCTGCCAGAGAGGTCCGCATTGGGGAGAACACTGATGAGCATATCTTTACTTATTCTGAAATAGATTATATTGAGGATCAGTCCGGTAAATTGACGTTTGCAGACGTCAGGGGGAAATATAAAGATAAATTTGTCAGTGGAAACAGTAATTATCCACGGAATACTTCTGTTTCATCAGCGTATTGGTTCCGGGTGAATGTGCGTTACGAAAAGGCGTCCGGCAAAAGATATATCCTTGAGTTCTATAATCATACGACCGATAATCTGGAAGTGTATATTCCGGATGGTAAAGGAAATTACCAGATTTTTAAGGCTGGTGATAGAACTAATTTCAAGAAACGGTTCTTTCGCCATAAGAATTTTGAATTCCCTGTACCAGAACTGGACGGGAGTCATACCATGTATTTCAGGTTAAAATCAGCCCCTGTTGCCAATGTGATTGTTGCGCACCGTTCCCTGCAGCGCTTTGTGGAATATGCCCTGAGCGAATATATCTGTTTTGGGCTGTTTTATGGGATGATCCTCATATTCAGCTTTTATAACCTGCTGATGTTTATTGCGATACGGAAAAGATATTATATCTATTATATCCTTTATCTTCTTTCAGTAGGGCTTTATGAAATGAGTACCGACGGTATCGCCTTTCAATATCTGTGGCCCGGGTCGCCCGAATGGACCCAGTATGCTTACGGAGTCCCGCTATTCTTTATTTCGGTGTTTTCCCTGCTGTTTGCCGCTGATCTGTTAAACATAAAAACACATGCACCTAAGGTGTATTCTCTGGTCAGGATCATTTTATGCGTCCGCCTTGTATTTTTCCTGTTATGTCTGTTTTACCGGCAGGAGTGGTTCAATTACAGGGCGATTGAATTTATTCCTCTTTCTATAGCATTTTTTACGGGAGTATATTTATGGAGGAAAGGATATCATGCTGCGCGCTTCTTTGTTCTTGCGTATGCGTTTCTTTTTATAGGTTTTATCGGCAAGCTCCTTGTAAGCTTTGAATATGCGAGGTTTATACCGGGACCGGTGCCTCATTACAGCATGAGCCTGGGTTTTATCCTTGAAATGTTGTTCCTCTCTTTTGCAATAGGGGATAAGGTACGTCTGCTCAAGAAGAAAAAAGAAAAAGTCCAGCAGAGGGTGATCAGGCAGATGGAGGAAAATGCACGTTTGAAAGATTCAATGACACGCGACCTGGAGATAAAAGTAGAGGAAAGAACGCAGGAAATCATAAAACAGACTCATGAGATCAGGGAGCAATCTCAGCTAATTGAGTTGCAGAATGAGAAGCTTATAACCGCTAATAGTTTGCTGAAGGCTCAGTCGGAAGAGATCGCCAGGATGAATGCATTATTGCGGAAAGACAACCAGGAACTACAAACGAGTATACAAAAAGTGACGCATGACAGGATCATGTCGGCCGAGGTTGATTTTGAAGAGTTCAGCAAGACCTATCCTGACAGGGAAACCTGCTACAGTCTGCTTGCTGATATCAAATGGAAGGACGGATATGTTTGCAGGAGGTGTGGAAATGCTCATTATTGTAACGGACATCTTCCTTTTAGCCGGCGATGCTCAAAGTGCAGATATGAGGAATCGGTGATCGCCAATACGATCCTTCAGAATACCCGTATTCCCGCAAACAAGGCTCTTTACATGGTTTATCTGATCTATACCAGTAAGGGAAAGATATCTTCCCATAAGCTTTCGGAAATTACGGGCATCAGGCAGAGTACATGCTGGGCTTACTGTACAAAAATTAAAAAGGTCCTGGAGGAAAGAAAGAGGGACTTACGTAATGCCGGGGCAGAAGGCTGGAGTAAGTTGATGGTGTAGTAATCATTGAGCTAACCAAATAAAAATATATTCAAATGAAGTTGAAAGGTTTAATATTTCTGATGGCAGGAATCTTTGTTCTCACAGTATCTATGCGCAACGGCAGACCGGACGCGGGGAATAATGATAAACGGAAAAAAGTGATCATTGGATACGCAGGAGGGTTCCGGGGGACGATTAATGTGGAGGATATTGCCGCTGAAAAGCTCACCCATATCAATTATGCATTCGTCAATATCAGGAACGGGAGGGCTTTCCTGGACAATGAAAGGACCGATACAGTTAATTTCAGGTCGCTCACCAGACTGAAAGAGAAGAATAAAGACCTGAAAATATTGATTTCTATCGGAGGCTGGTCATGGAGCGAGAACTTTTCGGACGCCGTGCTGACCGATAGTTCGAGAATGATATTTTCAAAGAGCGCAGTAGATATTATCAGGAAGTACGATCTGGACGGAGTCGATATAGACTGGGAATATCCGGGAATGAGCGGGGAAGAGGGAAATATCTATCGTCCCGAAGATAAACAAAACTACACGCTTATGTTCCGGTCTTTGCGCTCTGAACTTGATCTGCTGGAAAAAGAAACAGGGAAGAAGAAACTGCTGACGACAGCGACAGGAGGTTTTACTTCTTTTCTTGACCATACCGAGATGGGCAAAGCACAGCAATATCTTGATTACATAAACCTGATGACGTATGACTTCTACTCCGGAAGTACGGTGGCACATCACACCAATCTTTACGCATCCAAAGCTTATCCTGACGGAAATAATGCGGATAAGGCAGTGAAAGCTTATATTGCTGCCGGTGTTCCTGCAGCTAAACTGGTGATGGGAATTGCTTTTTATGGCCGTACCTTCGTTCTGGCAGATTCAACCAAAATATTAGGAGCTAAATATGCTTCTCAGGCCTATGGCTCGGGCTACAGTTTCATTAAAGATAGTTTGATGACCAATAAAGCGTTTAGGATGTTTAAAGATAAAAAGGCAAAAGCTCCTTATCTCTACAGCGCTTCTGCTAAAAAATTTATAACCTACGACGACGAATGGTCTGTTAAGAACAAATGCAGGTATGTAAACAAGTCCGGGATGGGGGGAGTGATGTTCTGGGAGTACAGCTCTGATCCTAAAGAATATCTGCTCGACGAGATCAATAAGGAGTTAAAGTAGTAAGTAGTAAGTAGTAAGTTATAAGTGGTAGGTAGTAAGAGGGACGGATGGCTGTAAGCCGGGAGCCTACAGCCAGATGATTGGATGCCTGACGGGAAGATTGCGTATTACTTCTTCGGTATCAGGAAAGTGATTGAGCTCTTTCCATGTGTTGAACCAGTCTTCGGACTTGCAGGCGTTCGCTCCGAAGATCAGCGCCGGTTGCGCCACCGGCCAGTCATTCCAGTACATCACATCGGCTTTGTACGGCCAGCGGTTTTTGTCGGCGATAAACGGATAAAGGAATTTTATCCCTTTTTCAATCGAGCGGCCGTCAGGGAGAGTGAAAGTCCAGAGATTATCCTTTTTATCCGACAGGATCTGGCAGATGGTCGCCATAGCGTCCAGGTTAAATAAAGAATAACCGTAGGGTTTCGTCCTGGCAAGCTCAAGCGGAAAACTGCCATCGGAAGCCATCTGGTTGGGAAGGAGGACTGTTTTGTAGCGTTCGGAACAGAAACTCAATAAGTCATGGTTACCTGTAAGTTTCGCAAACGATGCTACCTGCATCACCCAGCATGTTCCGTGATTGTTTTTGGCATTCATCTCGTCTTTGCCGTATGGGTGACTAGTAAGCCAGCTCAAATAGCTGGAAAACCACTGTCTGACGCCATTCAGAAGTTCCCTGTCAAATACAGGCGAATTCTCCATTACCAAAACACCCTGTGCAACTTCCATTAACTGAATAGTGTCTATAATCCCGATACCTCTTCCGGTAAACCGGCCCTTAATTGCCTGTGCAAACAGGAGGTTCGGATTCATGAGTGTTTCAGGGTCGAGGAACCATGCACGAAGATGGATCAAAGCATGTTTTACATACTTCTCGTCTTTTGTGATTTTATAGGCAGAAGCCAGGGCTCCTATAATCCGGCTAAAGCGGATCATGGCCTGACGGTGAGCGGTAAAATTTTCCGGGTTCGTCATGCCATCTTTCTGTATGTAGGGGCCTGAAGGGTTTTGAGGGTCCGGCCACCAGTAATCTCCTTCTGAGTAGAAGTCATGCTTCCCGCCGGCACTTCTTTCTGAAGTCTGGGCTGTAACGGTTACCGGCTGTTGCTGCATAGCCCACGACGCTTCTTTAAGTATATTTTTCCGGAGTGTTTCTGCAACTTTAGCGCTTATGTCTGACCCGGAAGCGGTATTACATAAGAAAAGTAAGATGGTTATGAAGGGAATTGGTGTTCTTCGCATATATTTTCTAATTGTTGTCAGCTTTGAAGGATTTACCGGGGCTATTGGGAGACAATAGCCCCGCCCGGAAATAAGTCCTTAGCTGTTACTGGATTTTACGTACAGTCAGATTATCATAATAGATGTAGTCCTGAGTCGAAGCCTGCCAGTAAGACTGGCTGCCTCCGCGGAATGTATGAAAACTCAGATTCTTTATAAGTCTTTTACTGTCGTTGGTGGTCCATCTTATGTTTGTATCAAGGATAGGAGTGCCATTGATCAGAATTTGCGCACGGCCATCATTATTACTGCCTGTATTACTCTTGATATACATGTGAACATGATACCAGACGCCTTTCTGAAGCGCTCCGGACGACGGGTATCTCTGGGTGAACGAGTCTCCAAATTCCCCGGGCTGGTCTTTATAATAAACATAAGGCTGAAAGAACACTCTGCCGGGATTTGAATCCGGAGAATACCACATGATTCTCAGGCTGCCTCCATTGCCATCCCAACCCGGATCGCCTCCTGTGTTTCCATCACCCACCAGAAAGCCAAATCCCACTTTTCCGCCTCTGCTCCAGTTAAATTGGCTATGAAACTTGATATCATAATCCATTTCGTAAGCAGATCCGTCAGATATATCTACATTTGCTATAAGTCCTCCGTTGCCGGACAATGCATTTGGCAGCAAGACCACCTGGACACCCTTTCCACTTTGCCCTCCGGTGATATTAGCTCTTGACTGGTTCCATCCACTGACGTTGCCGAAGTCTGTTCCTGCCTGGGACGAAGTATAAGTGCCGTTGGTATTGCTGTCCCAGTTAAGAGAGAAAGTGCTCTTAATGGCACTTGTTGTGGCGACAGACTTAGACTTATTGCCCCCGCTGTTTGCTTCTGTTTGGGGTTCAGCAGTTTTCTTACATGCGCCTGTAATAGCAAGTAATACTATGAGCGCTCCTGTTAGTTTTTGACTCATTTTCATAGAATTTAATTGGTTAAAATAAGTAT
>JBQGEO010000352.1:0-4149 GCA_052039655.1 Pararcticibacter sp. | reverse complement strand
TTACAACATACCCTTTAACTGGTATGTCGGGCTGCCGGTTATCGCTTTTGTAAGCAGTGTGACTTTAGTCGTTGTCGCGTTTGTTTACTATCTGTCGCGTTTTCTTCATTATACCGAAATTGCCCGTACTATTTTTTGTATCAGCGGAACTTCTCTTTTTGTTGTTAACTATTTCCTGAATTCAGGTATTGACGGGCCTACCGGCTTTTTCCTGATATTGATGATGGTCGTCATGGTAGCAATTGTTCCGGTACGGCAATACTGGATATGGGTAAGCAGTACCATTCTCATCACATTGAGCCTGCATTATCTGCAATATACCAGGCCGGATCTTGTGCCTTATACATACGCCTCAAAAAAGGACCGGTACATTGATATATCTTCAGCCTTCCTCACAGTTGTTTCAGTCATCCTGCTTTGCTTTTATTTCATAAGAAGACGATATGACATGGAAAGGAGGGACGCACTGCGGAATGCAGCTCGTATGAAAGAGCTGGATCTGGAAAAAAATAAGCTTTTTTCTATTATAGCGCACGACCTCAGAAGTCCGCTTTCCCATATTCAGAATTTTCTGGAAATGCTGGCGGATTATGATTTAACAGAAAAAGAAAGTCAGCAGATACGGGAAGAGCTTATGTTGTCTACGCGCCGTACGCTCGATATGCTCAATAATGTACTGCACTGGTCTAAGAACCAGATGAGTGGATTTAAGATTGAAAAGGATATGGTTAATGTCTTACAGATACTAAATCCGCAGTTGCTGTTATTTAGAGACATTGCGATAGCAAAAGGGATCAGCCTGGACCTGCAGATAGAGGACAATCTCACACTGGAGTCTAACCCTGAGATGCTGCAGGTAATTGTCCGGAATCTGATAAACAATGCAATTAAGTTTACAGCAAGCGGGGGGAATATCACGGTGTTTGCAGGCCATGCTGACGGACGGTGCCGCATTACAGTCCGCGACAGTGGAAACGGATTCCCTGTCCATCTATCGA
This sequence comes from Pararcticibacter sp., assembly GCA_052039655.1. Taxonomy (GTDB): domain Bacteria; phylum Bacteroidota; class Bacteroidia; order Sphingobacteriales; family Sphingobacteriaceae; genus Arcticibacter. The sequence continues at coordinate 3,151 of JBQGEO010000352.1, read as the reverse complement.
AGGAAATATTTAGCCTTAGTATTTCTCCGGGTTTAGGTACAGCTAATGAGAGGGGTACGGGACTAGGGTTAACCCTTTGCCGTGAGTATACGGAATTACTCGAAGGGCGTATTTATTTTAGATGTGATCCATACAGCGGCACCACATTTTGGGTAGATTTTCCCGCTGGTGAAAACGGCAAAAAGGAAATACAACAGCTCGAACCAGATCAGCATCAGTCATAGAACTATTCGTTAATTTTTTAATAGAATATAAGCCCCGCTCATTTTGTCGTATCCCATTCCGTCACGCATTTTTTTACCTTTGAGGTCTACTTCATGCCCGAAAAAATCCTGTTTGCCCAAAGATGCGTAAGACGCATGAGTGTTGCACCAGATCACCACTGATCTTTGCTCTGCAACTTTTTCCAGATCGATATTGGTTTTCTTAAGCCCAAGGAGCAGGTAAATATCTTTAGTGTGATACCCGCTGTTCAGGGATTCAATAGCATTTGTAAAGTTTGAAATACATGGTGAGCGTTCTGTTATTAATACTCTTTTTGCCATTAATGCATATATGATAATAGCAGACCTGTATAAAACAGATGTATCGGATTTTGCCACTATTCCTGAGAGTTTCTTTGCGATATCTATTTCTGATGAGGAGATGGATAATAGCATACCGTCGTTAAAGGTCACCATAACACTATCTTTCACCTCGATCTTCCTGAAGATATTCTCTAAAGTCCCAAATGCACTTAACGACGCTTTTATTAAAGCAATTGATGCACAGTTTCCTGTCCTTACAGTGTTGCTGCATTTTTTAAAGCTTTCGGAAACGATGACTTCTCCCTGTCTGAAGTCTTCAATTAATACGGCATTTGTTTGTGAGAACGACTTTAAACAAAAAAGGAACATGGAGGTAAATGTAATCAGCAGCTTCATCCGGTAAAATTTCCGGAAAATTAGGAAGCCTTATAATCTCTAAAAATAGCTATAACTAGCTATTTAGTAGGCTTATTTAAACCAGAATACCATTTGACCACTCACTCGGCGCCTTACCAAATTTCTTCTTAAAGGAATGTGAAAAATGAGAAAGGCTTTCAAAGCCAAGCTCCAGGTAGATCGAAGAGGGTTTTCTGTTTTTCTTCTCCAGTAGATGACGGGCTTCCGTTAACCTTCTTTCCTGGAGCCAATGCCGTGGAGCCATTCCGAATATTTTCTGAAAATCCCGTTTGAAACCAGCCAGGCTCCTTCCCGTGAGCTGAGCAAATTTCTCAACTGGTACATTGAAATGAAAATTACGGAGCATGAATTTTTCCAGATCAATCTTGTGAGGTTCTGAAAAGTCGAACAGGAAGTCCCGGAGTTCAGGCATGGTACGGAGCAGGAGGTATACAGCCTCTTTCACTTTCAGCATCCCGAGTTCTCTGGAGATATCTTCCTCCGGACGGCGGATGTAGGGGATTATCGACTGAAAGAATGCATGCAGGAAATCATCTTTGGGAATGAGAACGTTCGGCGGACCGGTATATCTTAATCCTGTTGCGATCCGCTCTTCCAGTGCAATCTTCCTGAGTAAATCATCTTTCAGGTTGATGATGATAGTTTGATATTGTTCATTATCAAGAGGGATCTTCGTTATTTCCGCGAGTTGATTTTTCTGGATCAGCATCATCTCACCACGGTTCATCGAGATTCTCTGACCAGCAGTTTCTATGGTAAAGCAGCCTGAAACTTGTAATACCAGTTTGTTGTTTTCCAGGAATGCTATTTTTTCCTTCCTCAAATCGCAGAGATAAGAGAAAAAAAGCACTCCCGGGATTATTTCAGTTGGATGAGTCACTATGTAAAGATATAAAATTAAGATACATATACATCCTTCTACCTTTGCAGGTAAGTGCTTCCCACTATTGCGCCTGGTGCAAAATGTTTATTAAGAATGTCTGTTTCTTCCGGCGTGAACCTGATCTCCATGGCTTGAAGATTTTCCGGCAATCTGGATCTCCGGCTCATGCTTACCAACGGCATGATATGATCGCCCTGGCTGTTTACCCAGGCAATGGCTAACTGCGCAGTGGTGTAGCCCTTGTCTGCAGCCATCTGCTTGAGAACTTCCACCTTTTCCAGGTTCTTTACCAGGTTTTCCCCTTGAAAACGTGGAAAGTGGCTTTGGTAACTGTCAGCTGGCAGTGGTGCTTTCATCTGGCCGCTTAGCAAACCTTCTGCCGTGTTGGCAAAAGCAACGACGCCTATACCCAGTTCGCGGGCAGCAGGAAGCAGCCCACTCTCAATTTGCCGGTCTGCCAGAGAATAGCCGATTTCCAGCGCTGTCACCGGATAAACAGTGTTTGCCTTGCGCAGTTGTTCTGGTGTCACTTCAGATACACCCAGATAACGCACCTTTCCCTCTTTGATCAGGTCGGCAACCGTCCCGATCACATCCTCTACCGGAACGCTGTTATCAAGTCTGCACGGCTGATACAGATCAATTGTATCTATTCCCAGGCGTACCAGGGAATAATTGATGAAGTTTTTGATCGCAATCGGGCGCAGGTCCAGGCCAAGCCACTGGCTTCCATAAAAGATGGCTCCGAATTTGACGCTTATAAAAACCTCGTCTCTTCTCCCTTTTATCGCTTTGCCAACCAGTAATTCGTTGTGGCCGCTTCCATAAAAATCACCCGTATTTAAAAAATTGATGCCGTTGTCAAGCGCAGCGTGAATGGTAGCAATACTTTCGTTTTCGTCATTTGCCGGTCCACCCCAAACAGGAGACATACGCATACATCCTAATCCGAGTTTCGAGACGACAGGTCCGTTTTCGCCCAATGCTATTTTTTCTATTGTAGTCATAGTTGTGGTTTTAAGTAATTAACAATACAAAATTCCGGTTTGCAGGCACAACCTGCTTTCCTGTATAGCTCAATTTACTTGTCCGAACAGCTCAATAACAATATACGAAATCGTGTCCAAAGGGGGAGGGCAGAGTTATCCGGCCAATCAGGCATCGGGTATTTCCGGTTCTACCAGCTTGATCAGTTTTTCCAGAGATTCCTGCCATCCCAGATAACACATTTCGGACGGTATCACTGAAGGAATGCCTTCCTGGAGCTCTTTCAGTTCTGTACCGACTAGTGTTTTTTGAAACCATACAGAAGTGATGATAGTTC
>JBQGEO010000351.1:0-21598 GCA_052039655.1 Pararcticibacter sp. | reverse complement strand
AAAAATTTACGCTGTTACAGTATGGAAGTAAAGGCGGGAGACCTATTAGAGAGTATTAACTATCCATCTGATCTAAAGAAACTTAGTGAGGCTGAACTCGAAAGGGTTTGCAAAGAGTTGCGTCAGTATATTATTGACGTTGTTTCTGTTAATGGAGGCCATTTCGGTGCCAGTCTCGGAGTTGTCGAGCTCTCTGTGGCTTTACATTATGTGCTCAATACACCTTATGACCAGCTGGTGTGGGATGTAGGTCATCAGGCTTACGGACATAAAATATTGACAGGACGGCGTACCGTATTTCACACTAACCGTATATATAAAGGTATTAGCGGCTTTCCTAAACGTGCGGAAAGCGAGTATGATACATTTGGTGTGGGGCATTCGTCTACGTCTATTTCTGCGGCGCTGGGTATGGCTGTTGCTTCCCATTTTAAAGGTGAAAAAGACCGCCAGCATGTTGCCGTGATTGGTGATGGAGCAATGACCGCGGGTATGGCTTTTGAGGCATTGAACCACGGTGGCATAGAGAATTCCAACTTACTGGTAATTCTAAATGATAATTGCATGTCCATCGATCCTAACGTAGGGGCGCTGAAGGAATATCTTACTGCAATTACTACCTCCAGGCAATATAACCGCTTTCGTGATGATATTGGTCATGTTCTCAGTAAGCTATCAGAACTTGGACCGAATGCACTTCAAATAGTGAAGAAGATTGAGAAAAGTATAAAAGGCACTCTGCTAAAAGAAAGCAATCTTTTTGAATCACTTAATTTCAGATACTTCGGTCCTATTGATGGGCACGACGTGAAGCAACTTGTGAAGGTTTTACGGGATCTGCGCAATATTCCCGGCCCTAAATTGCTTCATTGTGTGACAGTGAAAGGCAAGGGCTTTGCCCTCGCTGAGAAGGATCAGACCAAGTGGCATGCGCCAGGTCTTTTTGATAAGATCACTGGCGAAATAAAGAAGGCAGTAAACGATAAACCGCAACCACCGAAATACCAGGATGTATTTGGTTATTCTCTTCTGGAGCTCGCAGAATCAAATCCGGATATTATGGGAGTTACCCCGGCGATGCCCAGCGGGAGTTCTATGAATATTATGATGAAAGCAATGCCTGACCGTGCTTTCGATGTAGGTATCGCTGAACAGCATGCCGTTACTTTTTCTGCAGGTCTGGCTACAAGAGGGATGCTTCCCTTCTGTAATATATATTCCAGTTTTATGCAGCGGGCATACGACCAGGTTATTCACGATGTGGCAATACAAAACCTTAATGTGGTGTTCTGCCTGGACAGGGCGGGTATTGCGGGAGCAGATGGGGCTACTCATCATGGAGCCTATGATCTGGCTTATATGAGATGTATTCCGAATATGGTGGTTTCAGCGCCGATGAACGAAGAAGAGCTTCGTAACCTGATGTATACTGCCCAGCAGAAAGATATGGGGCCTTTTGTTATACGGTATCCGAGAGGAACAGGGGTTATGCCCGACTGGAAAAGGCCTTTTAAAGCTATACCCGTGGGGAAAGGACGAAAGATCTGTGACGGAGAAGACGTTGCAATCCTGACCATCGGACATATAGGGAACGAAGCTGTTAAGGCCTGTCTTGAATTAAGTTCTGAAGGGATTCATCCCGCGCACTATGACCTTCGCTTCGTGAAGCCACTGGATCAGGATCTTCTTCATGAGGTGTTTAGTTCCTTTGAAAAGATAGTTACGGTGGAGGACGGATGTATCCAGGGCGGTGTGGGCAGTGCAGTGCTTGAATTTATGGCTGATAATGGCTATGCAGCCAAAGTGGTCCGTTTAGGTATTCCAGATAAAATTGTAGAACACGGGGATCAGCATGAGCTGTGGTCGGAATGCGGGTATGATGCCCACGCTATAGTGGAATCTGTCAGGAAAATTGCCGTCAGTCGTACAACCAGTAGTATGGCTTCGTAGCCAGGGTAGAAAGGAATAAGCTAATCATAACTTTTTAGTTCCCGTTTTGTTTATATAGAGTAAGCAGGGAAGAAAAATTTGCTTTTTTGACAGGGTAAATTTATCTTCGTAGCAATAAGGACAAGACTATATCGCGGATGCAGATGTAGTCTTGTTTGTTTTTTATACACTTCCATTAAAAAATTAAAATATGGCAGAGATAGTATATTATACAAAAGAAGGATTAGAAAAATTAAAAGAAGAGCTTCATTTTTTGAAGACTGAAGGGCGTTCGCAGATTGCAAAAGCAATTGCGGAAGCTCGTGATAAAGGTGATCTTTCGGAAAATGCTGAGTACGACGCCGCAAAAGAGGCACAGGGCCTTCATGAAGCAAAGATAGCCAAGTTGGAGAACACTCTTGCCCATGCCCGGTTAATCGATGAATCGAAGCTGGATAGCTCCAAAGTACTGGCTTTATCCATCGTAAAGATCCGGAATACGAACAATGGCGCTACCATGACCTATCAGTTAGTGTCTGAATCGGAGGCTGATCTGAAATCAGGAAAGATCTCTGTAAAATCTCCTATTGCTAAAGGACTTCTCGGAAAATCAGTAGGAGATAAAGCTGAAATACAGGTTCCTGCAGGGAAAATGGAATTTGAGGTACTTGAAATATCCAGATAAAATTTAATTATATGGCTTCTCTTTTTTCCAGAATTGCAGCTGGTGAAATTCCAGCTCATAAAGTTGCGGAAGATGAAAGCTATCTTGCTTTCCTTGACATCAATCCCCTTACCGAGGGACATGTTTTGGTGATTCCGAAGAAAGAAGTTGATTATATCTTTGATCTCGATGATCAAATGTATGCCGGACTTCATGCATTTGCTAAGAAAGTAGCTATTGCACTCCGCCGGGCTATTCCTTGCGTCAGAATTGGCGTGGCAGTAATCGGACTTGAAATACCTCATGTGCATATCCATCTCGTGCCTATGAACAATATGGATGATATTAATTTTTCACGTCCAAAGCTAAAGCCTTCCCCGGAAGAGTTAAAAGCTACAGCTGAAAAGATCAGTGCCATGATATAAAACAAAAAGAGGAAGCCAGCTTCCTCTTTTTGTTTTATATCATGGCTGAAGTGCTTGTCCGTCTTTAGATTCCCCCATCTGTACCATCAAACCGTAGATTAAAAAGCGCGCATTGCAATCATTTTAACTTTCCGGGATTGTCTTTCACAAAGGCCGTCCAGCCAGTATAAGTCTTCTTAGTTCCTCCCGTGCTGCCGGTTCGCTGAAAAGAATGGCAAACTGCAACGGCAAGCCCGTCGGTCGCATCTAAAAACTCAGGAGTCTCTTTAAATCCAAGTAAAATCTGAAGCATGGCAGCCACCTGTTCTTTGGCCGCGTTGCCATTACCAGTGATGGACTGTTTTATTTTTCTTGGAGAGTACTCGGTAACGGGTAAATCTCTCGACAGAGCAGCTGCAATGGCAACGCCCTGTGCCCGGCCTAATTTAAGCATCACCTGGATGTTCTTGCCATAGAAAGGTGCTTCAATAGCAAGACAATCGGGATGATATTCGTCTATTAGTGCTATGGTTTTCTCAAAGATCCGCTTAAGCTTCAGTGCATGATCGTCCAAATGCTCCATCCTGACCACACCCAGGCTGATCAGTGTCGTTTTACTCCGCTGTTCTTTTATCAGTCCATAGCCCATCACCGCTGTTCCCGGATCAATCCCGAGAATGATCCGCTCCTTCTGCTTTTCGCTTTGCATCCGGCAATAATACAAAAAAAGCGGTCAGCTATGAAGGGGGCCTCTTGCCGGGGATTATACGAATATTAAAATCATCATCTGTGCCATTAATATCCTGAGAATCATGGTAAGAGGATAAACTGTTGCATACGTTATTGCCGGAGCATCTGAACCTGCCGAAAAGGTGGCGAATGCCAGAGCAGGCGGATCTGTAGAGGCACCTGAAAGTAAACCGCAGATCTCAAAATAGCTGCATTTAAATATCAGCTTTGCCAGGAATCCTATGACAAGCAAAGGGACGAGGGTGATGATCACACCGAGAGCCATCCAATATAGTCCATCTCCTTTTACAAGAATTTCAACAAAATGCTCGCCGCTTGAAAGGCCGACGCTTGCAAGAAACAGGACGATACCGATTTCTCTTAACATCAGGTTGGCTCCCTGAGTAACATAGGGAGTGAGGTATAACTTCGGACCAAAGCGGCTCATCAGAATAGCAACAATCAGAGGTCCGCCTGCCAGGCCTATCTTTACGGGAGCAGGAATTCCGGGAACAGCAAAAGGAATGCTTCCGAAAAGAACACCAATCACTATTCCAAAAAATATCGGTGCAAGGTTAGGATGGTCAAGTCGTTTCAGGGAATTACCCAACACCTTGGCAAACAGGTTAACCACATCTTCCCTGCCTACTACTGTAACGATATCACCAATCTGAAACACTGTATCGGTGGTGGCAACAAATTCAATCCCAGCCCTGCTTACTCTTGTAATTGTAAATTCCTGACTATTCAGAAAACGTTGCTCTCCTATCGTTTTATATGTTACCTCGTCTTTGGTCACCACTATACGACGTGAAATGATATTACTTTTCATCTGTATGAGGTCGAGTTCACTTTGTTTTCCTACCAGTATCTTGAGTTTTTCAAAGTCCTCCTTTGGTGCTACTACCAGGATGATATCATCTTTGTGAAGAATGGTATCGGCATCGGGAGTGCGTATCTCTCCGTCGTGATAGATACGGGAAATAACGAGTTTGGTATTAATAATTGATTTTATAATCTTGAGGGGCTGATTAAATAACTGTGGGTTTTCGACCTCTAGGTTAATAGTCGAGGGAGCTGGTATGCCTTTTAGTAAGCGCTCTTTATGAATAGCTTTTTCTTTAGCCAGATCTACGTTAAAAATATACCTGAAAAAGATAAGTACCAGGATAATCCCAATGACGCCGAAAGGATACGCAACGGCATATCCTAAACCCAGATTCGGGATGTCAACAACACCTCCTGATGCTTTAATGTCTGCAAGTGCCTGTTGAGCTGCCCCCAGGCCTGGCGTGTTTGTTACAGCCCCCGACATAATCCCGGCCATTACTGAGATCGGAGTATTGGTAACCAAATGGATAATTACGGTTACAAGAGCTCCTGTCAGAACTAGGGCTCCTGCGAGCAGGTTGAGTGTCAAGCCTTGTTTCTTTAGTGAAGAGATGAATCCGGGGCCAACCTGCAGCCCTATGCTGTAGACAAATAATATTAATCCGAATTCTCTTGCGAAGTGTTCTACCTCTTTGTTTATCAGAAGGTGGAAATGAGATGCAAGGATCCCCACAAATAAAACCCAGGTGATTCCCAGTGAGATGTTAAAGATTTTAACTTTTCCGAGCGTTACACCTATGGCTATAACAAGCCCATAGATAAGGACAGAATGTGCTACGGAGTCTTTTGTAAATAGTTCTAAAAGCCAATCCATTTCTTAGATCTGATTTTGTGAAACCTTTATGGTTATAATGCTATGCTGTAATGAAGTGAAGGCCCAGTCCCTGCAGGGGTGGCCTTATGTGAGCAATTGGCCAAACATTGGTTATTAGTTTTGAAATGAATAATCAGTTAATTGTTCTTAAAGCCATTTTTTTCTCTTTTAGCAACGGCTTTGGTCAGCAAATCTTGAAAATGCAAATGGAGTTGCAAATGATACTTATCACTTATTAATATGATAGAGTGCATGTAAAGGGATGGGTTAAGAGTGTCTTCTGTTAAAGCATCTAAAGCGGGAGCTTTTCGCAGGTTTTATGTAACATTGCAAAAACAAAACGGGATTGAATCTTAAGAGTAAGAAAATCATCAGTATTCTTGTCAAGGCGTCTGTATTAGTACTGGCGACTGTATTTATCGTTTATAAGCTAAGTCATAACCAGAACCTGCATAATTTCAACGTTTTAATCAGGAATCTTTCTGCGGGAAGAGTTTCGTCTGTTCTTTTGCTGATCTTCATGCTGATGTTACTTAACTGGTTTCTGGAGGCACTTAAGTGGCGATATCTCGTAAGAAAGATAGAATACATAAGCGTTTGGAAATCGGTAGAGTCAGTGTTTTGCGGACTAACGTGGGCTATTTTTACTCCCAACCGGATCGGGGAGTATGGAGGGAGAGTCTTTTTCCTGGCCCCCAGAAAACGGGTCCTTGGAGCGATAGCCATGGGTGTAGGGGCCGTTGGACAGATGGTCATCACTAATGTTCTCGGCGCGGTTGCTATTGTATGGTTTGTTATTAGTTTTGTCCCCGCAGAAAGATGGATGCTTTATCTGCTGCTGCTGCTGGCCTTTGGGTTTTGTCTTTTCTTCGTCCTGTTCTATTTTAATATAAAGATACTTGCAGGCCTGCTTGGCAAGATTAGTTTTTTAAAAAGGTTCAACAGGTTTTTCATGATCCTTGCGGGATACAAAAGGAAAGACTTATTTGTCGTGTTTAATTATTGTATCGCACGTTTTATTGTTTTTACTTCGCAATATTATTTAATTATTAATATGCTGATTCCGGGACTTCCGGGGTTTTCAATGATCATGATGATCTTTATTTTGTTTTTTGTACAGTCAGCACTTCCTTCCCTCGACCTTCTTGATGTTGGGGTCAGAACAATGACTGCAACGTACTTTTTTGGTTTTATTACTCACCAGGAGGTGGCTGTTATGGCCTCTACCGCGTACATCTGGTTTGTCAACCTGATTGTTCCGGCTATACTTGGTTCTGTTTTTGTTTTTAAACTCAATTTCTTTGGCACTGCTCGTAATTAACTTTCTGACAGGTTTTTTAACCTTTGTATATTTTATGGTCGTTCTTTTTTTCAGAAGAGGCTGGCTGCGTATAAAATCATATCATCCGGCTGTAAAAGTACCTCAAACGAGAGTGAGTGTCCTGATTGCGGCCAGGAATGAAGAGAATAATATTTCCCATACCATACAGGATGTTCTTGAACAATCTTATCCGGCAGAACTGATGGAACTTATTATTGTAGATGACCATTCTACCGACCGGACTTCAGATGTGGTGCTGTCTTTTTCAGATCCAAGAGTGAAGCTGATCAGACTGGACGAAAAGGAAAAATTGAATTCGTATAAGAAAAAGGCTATTACAGAGGCGATAAAGCTCTCCGGGGGAGAGCTGATCATCACCACAGATGCCGATTGCCGGATGAAAGAGGAATGGCTCGGTACGATCGTTAGTTTTTATGAGAAAAATAATAGTAAGCTCATCTCTTCGCCTGTAATTTATCACCAGGAGAAGAGTTTCTTCGAAAGGCTCCAGACGCTTGAATTTCTGTATTTAATAGGCCTGGGAGCTTCGTCCATCGGGAATAGAATTCCCTCTACCTGTAATGGTGCGAATCTCGCTTACAGAAGAGATGTTTTTTTTGAACTGGATGGATTTAAAGGTATTGATGATCTTGCATCAGGGGATGATGAACTCTTTCTCCATAAGGTGGCTGACCGTTATCCTGATGGAATAGGTTTTTGTAAGTCTCTTTCAGCAGTGGTTTACACTCAGGCTAAAGAGAACCTGAAAGAATTTATCAGACAAAGAAAAAGATGGGCATCAAAGAGCACCCGGTATAAGAATAAAAGCATTGTGACTCTGGGTGTTTTAATATGGCTGTTTAACTTAATGTTGCTGGTTACAGCTGCTGCTGGCTTTGCCGACCCTGTTTTCTGGCGTACCTGTTTGTGGGCTTTATTATTTAAGGTCTTTTGTGAAGCTGCTTTTCTGCTCCCATTGACACGATTCGCCAGGCGCCGCGAATTAATATACTATCTGCCATTGCTCACTATTGTACACGTTGTGTACATGATCTTTATTGGAATTGCCGGGAATTCCGGTAAATATGTATGGAAAGGAAGAGTGGTGAGATAAAATATTTCTTCTGACCGGGATGAAAAATACTTGTAGTGATGTTTATTATTAATAATAGGATTTTTTACTTTATTTTTATACCCCGGAAACACTACTTTTTTGAAACAGGAGAGAGATACAACCAAGGAGGAACCTTCAGAGAATGATTTAATACGACTGCTGCTTAAAAGACAGGCAGAGTTGAATGCATTGCTTGAAGTTACGCTGGCCATCAATAAAAACAGCGCGCCAACCGTTCTTTTTGAAATGCTCGAGGTCATACTCCGTGTTAATTTGAATGTTGGCAAAATGAGCCTTCTTGTTAAAGAAGGCAGTGACTACAATTGCGTGACTTCTTATGGTATATCCGAGGATGTTCAGGTAAATTTTGATAAGATTTACGAAATTCTCACGCCCCTTAAAACCATAGCCTCCCTTCGGGGGCACGAAGACGACTACCTCAGACAGTATGATTTTTTTGTGCCTGTAAGGCATAAGAACAGCACTCTGGCCTTTGTGCTGATAGGTGATTTCAACACGACTCCCGAACTCCTCAGTCACGAGCTGAACTATATTCAAACCCTGATCAATATCATTGTTGTTGCGTTGGAAAATAAAAAGCTTTTCCGGGAGAGGGTACAGCGTGAACGTTTTCAGAGAGATATAGAGCTGGCTGGAGAAGTGCAAAATATGCTTGTACCCACACGCTTTCCAAAAAGTGACCGGTTTGAGATTGCTGCCACCTATCTGCCGCATCAGAATATTGGGGGAGACTACTTTGATTTTATCAGGCTGAATGATAAAGAATTTTTGTGGTGTATTGCAGATGTATCCGGAAAGGGAATTTCTGCCGCTCTCCTGATGGCTAATCTTCAGGCAAGTCTGCGTGCCTGGACCTCGGTAGAGAATAATTTGGACCGGCTTGTTACAAAATTGAATGAGGCGGTTACCAAGACGACAAAGGGAGAACGTTTTATCACTCTTTTTCTTGGAAAATATAACGAAGAGACCCGTGAGATGGAGTATATCAATGCCGGACATAACGCTCCGATCATGATCGCCGGTTCCCAGGCTACGTTTCTCAAACAAGGTACTACCCTGTTAGGTATTTTTGATGAACTGCCTTTTGTGCAGCCGGGCAAGCTGGTGTTGCCGGATAATGCTCTGATCTTTAATTACACCGATGGGTTGATTGAAAGCGCTGATGAAGACGTTTTCGTTTCGGAAGAAGAGCTTGTGGATTATCTTTCACAGCATTGTGATCTGCGTTCTCCGCAGATAAACAAGGGGATCCTGTCAGAAATACAGGTAAGCAGAAATGCAAAGATGCATTCTGATGATATCACCCTGTTTACATTGAAGATATATTAGTCCGTTTATAGTTTAAGCCGGGTCATTGAGGTGACCTGATCCGGTTTTCTGACAGCGTAGTGGGCAGCATACTGTGCTATCGTTGCTTTCTCCTTGTTAATTGTCTGAGGGTAATAGCTGTTCCCTAATACACTTTTCCCGGTAAGTATTTCAAACCAGGTACAAGCGGCTGTATATCTTCCATAGGTAAGTTCCAGATGATAGCCATCCCTGTTGAAATAGTCTCCTATCACACTTGTTCTGGCATTTTGAATGGCGGTGCCGGCAGGAACCAGATATTTAAATTGTTTTACATCTTTGAACACTCTTCTGGTGGCGTCAACAATTGCTTTATACATCTCATCCTGGTTTTTGTGGTAATTGGCAAATCCTCCATGTGTAGACGTTTTAGCATATGCCCAGGTACGGTGAAGAATGAATTTTACTTTTGGATTCGTGACTTTTCCTTTGACATAGCCGAGCAGATCCGTCAGATAGGGGAAATAGGTATTATATATACCCGAATTTTGACTTACCTGCTGAAAACTGATATAATCCCACGGCTCATCTTGTATGGCGGAAACCAAAGTTTGTTTTTCAGTTACCACTTTTCTTCCTCCCACGATTTTACGGTAAGAATATGCCGGTGCATTTTTGGTTGCGTTATTCCAGTGTGTTTCCAGCGAACATCCTCCTATATAGAGGTTCCCGATCACAATACTGTCTCCCGAAGCTTCCGCGAGCTCATATAAATAATTTTCAATTGCATCTTCGGAAAAGCTATTGCCGATAGCGAGTACTTTAATGACGTTTTTTGCGTCGGTTCCAAGAGAGCAGAGGCAAAAAATGAACAGGAAGATAAAGTATTTACCAGTATTTTTTTTCATTATTCGATATCCAGGTTAATAAATAAATAATAGCCGGATACGGGGTATCCGCACTGTCAGGTTCAAATATACCGTAAGAAATCTTAAACGCAAATCTTTACTTTGTGTTGCCCTCTGGCCTGCTAAGGTACCGGTTCGATAAGTATTGGCCTGCATCTTCTTCAAAATGTTGCATCTGAACGCAAATTCAGTTAAGTTTGGACTGTAGACAGATAAGTGATGCTTTTATCGTATTACCAGGATCAATTTATTGAAGCGGGCTGTGATGAGGCCGGAAGGGGATGCCTGGCAGGTCCGGTATTCGCTGCCGCTGTTATATTGCCCCGCGATTTTAAACATAAAAAGCTTACGGATTCGAAGCAATTGTCTGAGGCAGACAGGTATAGTCTTCGTGAAATGATTGAGGAGAAAGCCATTGCCTATGCCGTTGCATCTGTGGATCATGAGGAAATCGATAGTATAAATATCCTAAATGCGTCGTTTTTAGCAATGCACAGGGCTCTTGATATGTTGGGAACGAAGCCTGGTTATTTGCTGATAGATGGAAACCGCTTTAAGAAATACCATGAAGTACCTCACGCTTGTATTGTGAAGGGTGACGGGAAATATTACTCTATTGCTGCTGCTTCTATTCTTGCCAAAACATACAGGGACGACTTTATGAAGAACCTTGCTTTGCTTCATCCCGAATATGATTGGTGCAGTAACAAGGGTTATCCGACAGTTAAACACCGGAATGCAGTTTTGAATTATGGAATGTCTCCGTATCACCGCCGGTCTTTCCGGGTAACCGACCCTCAGCTGGAGTTGTTTGCTGAAGGAGTTCTCTGAAGAAAGGAGCACTTGCCTGACGCCAGTACTTACTATCCGGTCGGGGCTGGGGGGAATAAAATCCATTTCTCTGTTATCTGAGCATTTTGGATATAAATGCAATTTGTCTAAGTTTGCCACTCAGTCTATAAAATATAATGAAGAATACCGCGTTAACTGATATCCATATTTCCCTTGGCGCTAAGATGGTGCCGTTTGCAGGATTCAATATGCCTGTTCAATATGAAGGCATCAACATTGAGCATCTTACAGTAAGATCTTCTGTTGGTGTATTTGACGTAAGCCACATGGGAGAGTTTATTCTGAAAGGTGAGCGTGCTCTCGACCTTATTCAAAGGGTAACATCAAATGACGCATCGAAGTTAGTGGATGGTAAGGTTCAGTATTCCTGTCTGCCAAATGGTGCCGGAGGAATTGTAGACGATTTGCTTGTGTACCGGATCGACGAAAAAACGTATATGCTGGTGGTGAATGCTTCCAACATAGAAAAGGACTGGAACTGGATCTCTGGACATAATACTTATGGAGTTGAGATGAAAGATATTTCAGATCGTACTTCATTGCTGGCTGTACAAGGTCCCAAGGCGGTAACTGTTCTTCAAAAGCTGACTGGAACTGACCTTTCCTCGATGGAATATTATTCATTTAAGAAAGGAGTATTTGCAGGAATAGACAACGTGGTAATTTCTGCTACGGGATATACCGGTGCCGGTGGTTTTGAAATCTATTTTGACAATGAGCATGCAGAGCATATATGGAATGCTATCTTCAAAGCAGGAGAATCGGAAGGTATTAAACCAATAGGTCTTGGTGCCCGGGATACCCTGCGGCTTGAAATGGGTTTTTGCCTGTATGGAAATGATATAGACGATTCAACATCTCCTATTGAGGCAGGCCTCGGCTGGATCACAAAGTTTACTAAAGATTTTGTGGACAGTGAAAAGCTCTCCGAACAAAAGAAATCGGGTGTGGAGCGAAAGCTCGTAGCATTCGAAATGCTTGAGCGTGGTATTCCAAGACATGACTACGAGATAGCAGATGCTGATGGGAATGTTATTGGAAAGGTCACATCTGGTACGCAGTCTCCGTCGTTGCAGAAAGCAATCGGACTGGGCTATGTAAAAACTCCCTTCTCTGCACCTGGAACAGAGGTCTTTATTAAAATCAGGAATGCTGCTGTAAAAGCTAATATTGTAAAACTACCTTTCTTTAAAGCATAGCATTGAAAGTAGTACAGTTATCAGCTTCAGAAAAATTAAAGGCAGAAGTCTGTTTTACTCCTGCCTTATTGCCATTGTATGATATCGGGAACAGCATAGTTGTAGTTATTGATATTTTCAGGGCTACCACATCTATATGTTATGGAATAGAAAATGGTGCTGCTGCTATTATTCCGGTTTCCAAAGTTGAGGAATGTGCTGCTTATCATGGTACAGATTGTTTATTGGCAGCGGAACGGGATGGGGAAGTTGTAGCCGGGTTTGATTTTGGTAATTCTCCATTTGCTTATACTCCGGAAAAGGTGGCGGGCCGGACAGTGGTGCTGACCACGACAAACGGGACTCATGCTATTCAGCTATCCAGAGGAGCAAAAAGGATTGTAATAGGATCTTTTTTCAACTTAACGGCATTGTCTGACTGGCTTATCAAAGAGCAGGAAAATATTCTGCTGGTTTGTGCCGGCTGGAAGAATAAGTTTAATCTGGAAGATTCTGTATTTGCAGGTGCTGTTATTGCCCGCTTAAAGGATGCGGGTTATAGCCTGGATGATTCTTCAATTGCCGCACTGGATCTTTACGGCCTTGCCGGTGATGACCTTCGGAAATATCTCAAGAAAACATCTCACAGCGAGAGATTAAAGAAACTGGGTATTGAAAAAGATATAGACTTTTGCCTGAATGTGGATATTACCCGAGCTATACCTGTTTTAGAAGATGAGAAATTGATAAAGCTGGAACCATAGCGTTGGTTGAATATTTATCAGGATGCTCTACTCTTTATTCTTTGTATCTATTATGATGGTCACAGGCCCGTCGTTGACGAGGGAGATTTTCATATCGGCGCCAAAGATCCCGGCTTCCGTCTTTTTTCCTGTCAGGGATTCAAGCTCCGCAAGCATAGACTCGTAAAGAGGGATTGCCTTATCAGCTTTCGCAGCCCTTATAAAACCGGGGCGGTTTCCTTTTTTGGTTTGAGCGAACAGGGTAAATTGTGAGATCAGGAGTACAGATCCATTTACGTCTTTTAGTGACCTGTTCATAAGCCCGTTTTCGTCACCGAATATCCTCATATTTGCAATTTTTTGTGCGAGCCATTTCATGTCTTCCAGGCTATCGCAATCTTCGATTCCTAAAAGAATAACTAATCCTAAATCTATCTGTCCGGTTATTTGCTCTTCTACTTTGCAGGAGGCCTGAGTGACTCTTTGTATGACTGCTCTCATTTTTCAGCAATATAAGAATTTGATTTTAAACTTATTAAGGGTATGTTTTTATGAGTAGGGATGGTAAAGATGTATATAGTATAGGATAAAAAAATATTTGACCTTCAATAAAGGTAATTGTTTGCTTTTAAGCGGGATAACTTGATTTCAAGGTATTCATCAGATAAATTTACACTATCAAAGGATAATAAAATATTACTGGCTGATAATAGTTAAGAGTACTTTTGAATGTAACTGATTATAAATTGACTATGCCAGGACTAATATGATATTTCAGCCAAAGAGATTCTTTTGATAATCAGAATACGTGAAGTGAGCGGAAGTGATCTGTGCCGATGAATTTGTGTTAATTTAATTTATCTTGATAAAAACTCCGGAGAGGACTCTCCGGATATTCTTTTTAAGTATGCGGAAATACTCAATCGCTTTTCTTTTGTCCTGCTGCTCTTTTTTTCTTCAGGCTCAGCCGGCATTCGTTAAGATCAAAAATCACCAGTTTAGTCTGAACAACAGGCCGTATTATTACATGGGTACCAATTATTGGTATGGAGGGTTGCTTGCCCTGCATAAAGATCCGGGACGGGGAAAGGAACGATTACGAAAGGAACTGGACTTTCTTAAGAATAATGGGGTTAATAACCTGCGTGTGCTTGTCGGAGCTGAAGGAAAAGGATTGGTGAATGGAGTAGAGAGGTTAACTCCGGCATTTCAGACTGAACAGGGCAAATTCAACACAGAAATCCTGGAGGGGCTTGACTATTTGCTTTATGAAATGAGTAAGCGCCGGATGTACGCGGTTCTGTTCCTGAGTAATAACTGGGAATGGAGTGGGGGCTTTCTTCAGTATTTAAGCTGGAACAAAGTCATTACCGACTCGGTAATGAAGAGCAAACTGAACTGGGACGACCTCAGGGATAACACCAGTAAATTTTACACCTGCAAACCTTGCCATGAAGACTATGAAAAGCAGCTCCGCTTAGTTTTAAACCATGTTAATAAATACACCAAAAGGAAGTATACGAATGAGCCGGCTATCATGGCATGGGAAATTGCGAATGAACCCAGACCCATGCGGGCGTCAGCCGTAGATGCTTATAAAAAATGGACTTCATCTGTTGCTAAGCTGATCAAGTCCATTGATAAAAATCATCTGGTAACCCTGGGGACAGAAGGGATCATGGGAACAGAGGAGTCGCCTGAACTTTTTAAAGAAGTTCATTCTCCCAGGGAGGTTGATTATTTAACCCTGCACATCTGGCCTAAGAACTGGGGCTGGTTCAGGGATACAAGTATCGTGAGCGGTCTGCCTGATGTTATTTCCAGGACCCGTGAATACATCAGGAAACATGAAGAAACAGCGCTTGAACTGAATAAGCCTTTGGTGATTGAGGAGTTTGGTTTGCCGCGTGATCATCACTCTTTTGATCCGGCATCTTCCACTCTTTCAAGAGATAAAATGTATGACACCATTTTCGCTGAGTGGTCACGAAGCCGGGAAAAAGGAGGGCCTATCGCCGGATGCAATTTCTGGGCATTTGGTGGAAGTGCCAGGCCAGTGCCAAAACAGGAATTCTGGAAAGAAGGAGATGATTTTATGGGAGATCCTCCTCAGGAAGAACAGGGACTCAACACTGTTTTTGACTCCGATCAGTCCACATGGAAGCTTATCCGTTCATACGCTCTAAGGAGTGTAAATAAAAAAAAGTACTAAATAACCTATAATGAAACGACTAGTCTTATTTGCTATGATTTCTGCTGCCACAATTAATGGACAAGCTCAGCCCGGTGCTCCTGAATCTGCTGATCAGAGAATTGAGGCCCTGCTATCAAAAATGACTCTTGAGGAAAAGGCCGGCCAGATGACCCAGATTAGTGTAGAAGCTTTTCTTAAAACGACTAATGGTGTACCGGATGAACCGCATGAGTTTGATATGAGGAAACTGGAGGAAGCTATTAAAAGGTATAAAGTTGGGTCTATCCTGAATGTAGGCGGCAATGCTCAAACTGTGGATGTATGGAGGAAAAGGATTGAAATTATTCAGAAGCTTGCCTTGCAGGAACGGCTGAAAATCCCGGTATTATATGGTATTGATGCCATCAGGGGTAATAACTATACTCTGGATGCTGTTATGTTCCCGCAGCAAATTGCTCAGGCTGCATCTTTCAATCCGGTAATGGTGAGGAAGGCTGCAGAGGTTGCCGCTTATGAAACCAGGGCCTCCTTTATTCCATGGAACTTTAGTCCCGTTCTGGATCTGGGACGTCAGCCCGTCTGGCCGCGGATCTGGGAAACCTATGGAGAGGATCCGTATCTGGTCAGCGAGATGGGAAAAGCGGCGGTACGGGGATATCAGGGGGACGCTGCAGTCACCGATAAGTATCATGTCGCTGCATGTCTGAAGCATTATATGGGGTATAGCATGCCATTGAGCGGTCATGACCGCACACCGGCATGGATCCCCGAGAGAGAACTGCGGGAGTATTTTCTCCCGCAGTTTGCTGCTGCTGTAAAATCAGGTGCAAAGACGGTAATGGTAAACAGTGCCGAAATTAACGGGGTGCCTGTGCATGCCAGTAAACATATCCTGACAGACATTCTGAAAGGTGAACTTGGATTTAAGGGGTTGGTAGTGAGCGACTGGCAGGATATACAGTATCTTTTTCAACGTCACAGGGTAGCAAAAGATAATAAGGAAGCAGTGATGATTGCTGTGAATGCCGGTATTGATATGAGCATGGTACCCACGGATTTTACCTTCACTGAGACTCTTATTGAACTCGTAAAGGAGGGTAAGGTTCCGGTACAACGGATTGATGACGCGGTACGGAGAATCCTTAGAGTGAAATATGAAACAGGCCTGTTCGAAAGCAGCACCGGAAGAGCGAAGGACTATCCGTTGTTTAATAGCTCATTGCATAATCGATTAAATTACGATGTCGCAGCAGAGTGTGTCACTTTGCTCAAAAACACGAATAATGTCCTTCCTTTATCATTGGGTAAAAGAATCCTGGTGACCGGTCCGTCTGCCAGTTCTATGCGTTCTTTGAACGGTGGATGGGCGCGTAACTGGCAGGGGGATAACAGTGATAAAACAGAAAAGGCTAAGAATACCATTCTGGAAGCAATAAGAAATGTTTTCGGAGCATCAAATGTAGAATATAGTGAAGGCGCTGATTTTGATAAAGTACTGAATGTACAGGATGCGGTGTCTAAGGCGGAAAGGTCTGATGTGATCGTGCTTTGTATCGGTGAAACGAGCTATACTGAAACCCCCGGCAATATCGGCGACCTCCGCATTTCGGATTCTCAGATAGAACTTGCCAGGACATTATCGGCAACCGGGAAGCCTATAATTTTCGTTCTGACGGAAGGGCGGCCGCGTGTGATCTCGTCGATAGAGCCGTTGAGCTCGGCAGTTATTCATTCGTATCTGTTAGGGAATGAAGGAGGAAATGTTATTGCAGATGTACTTGCAGGGAAAGTGAATCCTTCGGGTAAACTGCCTTATACCTATCCGCGTCATACAAACAGCCTGCTCACCTATTATCATAAATATACAGAGACTCTTAAGTTCGATGAGGCTGCCGGCTTTCATCCGCAATGGGAATTTGGATATGGCCTGAGCTATACCACGTTCTCTTATTCTAACCTTAGAATAAGCAGCCCGGTGTTGAGCGGCTCAGTTCCTGTTGTCGTTTCTGTAGACGTTGTCAATTCCGGTAAAGTTGCGGGAAAGGAGGCTGTTCTCCTGTTTGTGAGTGACGAAGTTGCTTCTGTCACTCCGGAAGTAAAGCGTTTACGCGGATTTGATAAGATTGAACTTCAGCCGGGTGAAACCAGGACTGTTACATTCACCGTTGATAAAGAAAGACTTTCTTTCATCAACGAACAGTTACAAAGAGTTACTGAACCTGGAGACTTTACTGTGTCAGTCGGCGGGCTTAAGGCGTCTTTCAGGTATGAATAGCTAAGAAAAGTCATAAGATGCAAAAACAAAGAAATATACTATCCGTAATCCTGTTCATTTTTTATATATCTGTATATGGGCAGGGAAATAACTATGCACAGGATTATACAAAGTTTCCCGGTCTGGCACTGACGCCACCAATGGGTTGGAACAGCTGGAATAAATTTGCCTGTATTGTCGATGAAAGGCTGGTCCGTGAAATTGCCGATGCGATGGTGTCTTCGGGAATGAAAGATGCCGGCTATTCTTATATTAATATTGATGATTGCTGGCACGGGGAACGGGATAGTCTCGGTTTTATCCATCCCGATCCCCGGCGGTTTCCCTCAGGCATGAAAGCTCTCGCCGATTATGTTCATTCTAAAGGACTAAAGCTTGGCCTTTATTCTGATGCGGGGTCGATGACGTGCGGCGGAAGGCCCGGAAGCCGGGGCTATGAATTCCAGGATGCTCTGTCGTATGCCAGTTGGGGAGTGGATTATCTCAAATATGACTGGTGTAACACGGAAGGATTAAAGGCTGAAGGTGCATATAAAACGATGGCTGCTGCCCTGAAGAAGGCAGGGAGGCCAATTGTATTGAGCATTTGCGAATGGGGCACAGACATGCCCTGGCAATGGGCTGCTTCAGTGGGCCACCTATGGCGAACAACCGGGGATATTTTCAACTGCTTCGATTGTATAGAAGATCATGGTTCCTGGAAGTCCTGGGGAGTGATGCAAATACTGGATAAACAGGAAGGCTTAAGGAAGTACGCTGGTCCTGGTCACTGGAATGATCCTGATATGCTCGAGATAGGTAATGGTAAGCTTACCCCGGGTGAGGACAGGGCACATTTCTCTATGTGGGCAATGATCGCTGCTCCCCTGATTGCAGGGAATGATCTTAGAAATATGACCAGAGAGACAATTTCAGTTCTGACTAACCGCGACGTGATTGAGGTGAATCAGGATTCGCTGGGTATACAAGGATTTAAACATTCCATGAAGGATAGCGTCGAGACCTGGTGTAAACCGCTGAAGGGTGGCGACTGGGCGGTTGGCTTTCTTAACCATGGTAAACAGGAAGCCCGGGTGAATTTTGATTGGAACAGAGAAAGTATAACGGATGATCTTTCGGGCGCGCAGCTCGATGCGTCACGGAAAGAATATAAGCTGAAGAATCTGTGGACGGGCAGAAATTCAGGTTCCACCCGAAAGAAGTTAAGTGCAATAATTCCTCCACATGATATTTTAATGTTCCGCTTGTCTGCAAAATGAAAAGAGAGAAAATGAAATCTGTAAGCCTGATACTACTGGCGTTTGGCTTGCTTTGTTTCCGGGTTAACGCACAACCCTCAGCGCCTTCTGATAAAATGGCAAGCACAGAGACTGTCAACCTTTTCCGGAACCTGATCAAACTGCAGCAGAAAAATAAATACCTTATCGGCCATCAGGATGCTCTGGCCTACGGCGTTAAATGGAAATATCAGCCCGGACGCAGTGATGTAAAAGATGTCACAGGCGATTACCCGGCTCTTTACGGATGGGAACTCGGGCATCTGGAGGTTGGTTCGACGGTGAACCTTGATAGTGTGCCATTTGATAAAATGAGAGGTTTTATCAGAGATGGCTACAAGAGAGGAGGTGTGATTACTATCAGCTGGCATGGGAATAATCCGATGACTGGTAAGACAGCCTGGGATCCGGAGCCGGGAACGGTAACGTCGATCCTTCCGGGCGGGAATAAGCACGATGTGTTCCGGAAGCAGCTGGATAAGGTGGCTGCATTCCTGCTAAGTCTTAAAGGTGCCAGGGGCGAATATATTCCGGTTTTATTCCGTCCTTTTCATGAACATACGGGTGGATGGTTTTGGTGGGGAATTAAAACGACTTCTGATAGTGAATATCAAAAACTATTTAGATTCACTGTTGAATACCTCAGGGATGTTAAAGGCCTGCACCATTTGCTTTATGTATACAACACAGCCAGCGGCTTTAAAAACCGGGAGGAATTTCTGAAACGATATCCCGGAGACGAGTTTGTGGATGTCCTCAGCTTTGATGCCTATCAGTTCAGTAATCAATCCGCTGATTTCAGCACGGCTCTGAAGGCTGACCTGGGAGTGGTGGAAGATCTGGCAATTGCCCGGAATAAAATTGCGGCAGTTGCTGAGACCGGATATTCAAAGATCCCGGATGCAAAGTGGTGGACAGGCACTGTTGCTCCTGCATTTAGGGGGCGTCAGTTTGCCTTTGTTCTGTTTTGGAGGAATGCCGGGCACAAGAAAGATAAGACTACAGAATATTATGTTCCTTACAAAGGACAGCCATCAGAAATTGATTTCATAAGATTTTACAACTTGCCTGAAACGGTCTTTCAAAAGGAGCTGGGCGCAATGAAGATATACAGGTGATGGTCATAGAGATCTTTTGCAGCTTACTTGGGCGAAAGGGAACTGGAGGAGGGATACTCCTGATCTTGATCTTTTTTCTGTTTACCGGTCGGTCTGTTAAGGCAGAGGAAAAGGTAAAATTCTTTTCTGCCTCTGATGCACATCTTCAGTATGTTGGCAGAATTGATTTCTCAAATCCGGAGTTACCGAGAGCCTGGGCACCCGGTGTATATATGAGGGCAGCTTTTTGGGGACGTGACTGTGAAATTGTAGTGAAAGACCAGGTGTTGTATGATAAATTTCATAATTATATTTCGGTAGTGGTAGACGGCGGCCCTCCGCGCAGGATCAAGCTGACAAAAAAAAACAACAGGATCCGGGTTGCGCAAAAGTTAAATGCCCGATTCCATACTTTGCTGATCTGTAAAAGCACAGAATCCAATATCGGTTATATAGAATTTGCCGGGATATACTGCGTTAAACTGAAGCGCCTGCCTTTAACCGCCGGAAGAAAAATTGAATTTATCGGGAATTCTATAACGTGCGGTACCGGCAGCGATGTTTCAGCGGTCCCGTGCGGAAAAGGTGAATGGTTCGATCAGCATAATGCCTATATGAGCTATGGACCTGTAACAGCCCGGGATTTGGGGGCTCAGTGGCAACTTACCTCTTACTCTGGTATCGGCCTCGTTCAAAGTTGTTGCAATTTAAAGGTAGTGATGCCTCAGATATTTGATAAAATTAATATGCTGGACAATCAGATACCCTGGGATTTCAACCGTTATCAACCAGATGTTATAACAGTATGTCTCGGACAGAATGATGGTATTCAGGATTCAGCAGTTTTTTGCCATAGCTATCTTGACTTTATCAGGAGGATTCGGTACTGCTATCCTGATGGTACAATTATATGTCTTTCCAGTCCCATGGCTGATGACGTTCTCCTGGCAACTCAGAAGAGGTATTTGAATGCGATAGTTGCGGAAGCCAACCGCAATGATCCGGATGTGTATTCCTGCTTTTTCTCAAGGAGGTATCATAACGGCTGCGGCGATCATCCCGACCTCTCCGAACACCGGCAGATCGCCGGGGAACTCAGCCGCTTTATAAGAAAAGTGAAGCACTGGTAGCAGTGTACCATGCATGTAATTACTACTCGAGATATATTATACAGATAACTAAACCGGGAGTAAACTCCTGCTCAATCAAATGGAAAAAGACAAGATTAAATTTAAAGAGAAAGTAGGTTATGGATTAGGGGATGCAGCATCGTCTATGTTCTGGAAATTATTCAGCATGTATCTGCTTATTTTCTACACAGATGTATTTGGTATTTCTGCAGCAGCGGCAGGAACAATGTTTTTAATTACGCGGATCTGGGATTCTTGTTTCGACCCGGTTGTAGGAGTTCTTGCCGATCGAACGACTTCAAAGTACGGAAAATTCAGACCTTATCTGCTATGGGTGGCAGTCCCTTTTGGTGTTATAGGTGTTTTTACATTTTATACCCCCGGTTTTGCAGAAGTGGGGAAACTGGTGTATGCGTATATTACTTACTCACTGATGATGATGATTTACTCTCTTATCAATGTTCCGTATGCGTCACTCCTGGGAGTGATGTCGGATAAGGGGGGGGAGCGGACATCTTTGTCTTCTTACAGAATGGTGTTTGCATTCGGGGGGAGCCTGCTCGCTCTCGGGCTTATTGAGCCTTTAAGAGAGGTTTTCGGGGGGGAGGCTAATCCTCAGCGGGCCTGGTTTTATTCGGTGTTAATATTTGCTGTGATAGCCGTTTTGTTTTTTTGGTTATGTTTTCTTCTGACTAAGGAAAGAGTCGTTCCTGTCCAAAAACAGAAAGCAGATAAGAAATAAAAAAAAAAAAACATTCTGGGAAAAAGTC
>JBQGEO010000350.1:0-2890 GCA_052039655.1 Pararcticibacter sp. | reverse complement strand
GGACGAGTTTTGAATCACCCGAACATATTGAGATACCAGGCGGAGTTTTCCAGGAAAGCCTTCCCGGGCTTACAGATCTGGGCTTTCCTGCTGCAAATGAGCAGGAAGAGGAGCGCCCTGCTTTTGTAGGAGGCGAAGATGAAGGCCTAAGGCGTTTAATGGAGTTCATCCATGAAGGAAGTAATATCAGAAATAAAAATTACAGATTTGTATCTTCCCGCTTATCGGCATGGCTTTCTCTTGGATGCATTTCTTCCCGTGAGGTCTATTGGCTGGTGGACGAATACAGGAAGCTGCTCCCTGATCTGAGCTCAAAAGTTATATCAGAACTCCAGTTGCGTGACTATTTCAGGTTCATGTTAAAGAAGCATGGCCA
Organism: Pararcticibacter sp.; assembly: GCA_052039655.1. GTDB lineage: Bacteria > Bacteroidota > Bacteroidia > Sphingobacteriales > Sphingobacteriaceae > Arcticibacter. The sequence continues at coordinate 2,514 of JBQGEO010000350.1, read as the reverse complement.
TATCATACATCATCATGAGGACGGGATAAAAGAGCTGTCAAAGAAGGAACGAAGTGCTTTTGAAAAATGGAAAAATGGAAATTCCGGCAACCGGGTGGTTGATGCCTGTATTAAGGAACTCAATTCTACCGGCTATATCAGTGAGCTTTCGCGTCAGTACGCAGCGAATTTCCTGGTGAACAAACTCCGCGTCAACTGGCGGGCCGGGGCTGCCTATTTCGAGGAAAAACTGATTGATTTCTCGCCTGCTGGTAACACGGGTACATGGGCTGCAGTGCTGGAAGGGAAAATTATATCGCCAAATAAGAATATAAGTCCTAAATTTGATGAAGTGGAGCAGGAGGAGGAGATCAGGAAGTGGTTAATTGACCAGAATAATACATCGGCAGCATAGATCGTTTTAAATAATCAAAACATTTTTTGACATAAAAAACTTAATTATTATAAGGTTAAACTTTTATTTTTGACCTTTCATAAGAATTGATATTTCATGGACAATTTGTCATACCTTAGTAATGCAGACTCATCTTATATTGATTCTCTTTACCAATTATACCAGCAAGACCCTGAAGCGGTAGACTTCGGGTGGCAGAAGTTTTTTGAAGGTTTTGATTTTGGAAGAGGATCCGGGGGAGATACAGCAGGAAGCCAGACTCCTGAGCACTTTCTAAAAGAAATGAAAGTGATGGGCATGATTTACGGATACCGTCAGAGAGGGCATTTGTTTACAAAAACAAACCCTGTCAGGGAACGCCGTAAATATTATCCGGGGAAAGAACTTGAAACATTCGGACTTAGTGAATCTGATCTGGATACTGTATTCAACGCAGGTGCGGAAGTAGGGTTGGGGCCTGCAAAACTGCGTGACATCAGACAGCTTCTTGAGCAAACGTACTGTCAGTCGATCGGTGCAGAGTACGTATACATACGTAATCCCGATAAGTTGAAGTGGTTTAGAGAAAGGATGGAAAGGGAGCGCAATACTCCTAATCTTTCACTTGACACTAAAAAGAGAATTTTAAAGAAACTGAATGAAGCTGTTGTTTTTGAAAACTTCCTCGGTACAAAATTTTTAGGACAAAAGCGCTTTTCGCTGGAAGGTGCAGAAAGCCTGATCCCGGCCTTAGACTTTGTGATCAACAGGGGGGCTGATCTGGGCATTGAAGAATTTGTGATTGGTATGGCGCATCGCGGACGTTTGAATGTGCTTGCGAATATCATGAACAAGACCTATAAAGACATTTTTGCAGAGTTTGAGGGGAAGGCGTTTGATGAGTCTAAGCCATACGGGGGAGACGTAAAATATCACCTCGGGTTTTCTACAGACGTCGAAACTGATTCAGGCAAAAAAGTTCATTTAAGCCTGTGTCCAAACCCGTCGCATCTGGAAGCCGTAGATCCGGTTGTAGAAGGTATAAGCCGTTCGAAGATAGACTTCAAGTATCAGGGAGATCATACCCGGCTTGCTCCGATTCTTATTCACGGAGATGCCTCAGTTGCTGCTCAGGGTATTGTTTATGAAGTTTTGCAGATGGCAAAACTTGATGGCTATAAAACAGGTGGAACCATTCACCTGGTAATCAATAACCAGGTTGGATTTACGACCAATTTCAAGGATGCCCGTTCGTCCACCTATTGTACAGACATTGCCAAGGTGACATTATCCCCTGTGTTCCATGTGAACGGAGATGATGTGGAAGCACTGGTGTATGCTATCAATATGGCCATCGAATACAGGCAAAAATATCATAATGATGTGTTTATTGATATTTTGTGTTACCGTCGTTACGGCCATAATGAATCGGACGAGCCGAAATTTACACAGCCCGTCCTTTATAAAGCCATTGAGCAGCATCCTAATCCCCGTGAGATCTATAACAAGAAATTACTTGAGCAGGGCAGCGTAGATGCTAATCTTGCCAAGGAGATGGAGAAAGATTTCAGGGCTTTGCTTCAGGAAAGATTGAACGAATCGAAGGAAAGCAATACTTACGAAGCGAACCCGATGTTCTCCGGCGCCTGGACGGGGCTAAGAATGTCCACTCCCGAGGACTTTGAAGAAAAATCGCAAACTGCTGTGCAAGAAGACGTTCTGGTTAGCATTGCAGATACGATTACATCTTTGCCTTCAGATAAGAAGTTCTTTAAAAAGATCGAGAAACTGTTTGAGGACAGAAAAAATATGGTGAAGAACCGGACCTTTGACTGGGCGATGGGCGAGCTTTTGGCTTATGGAACACTGCTCAATGAAGGATTCAGGGTCAGGATCAGTGGGCAGGATGTTGAGCGCGGTACATTTTCACATCGTCACGCCGTTGTAAAAGTAGAGGATTCGGAGGAAGAATTTGTTCCTCTTACACTAATAAAGAAGGACGGCGAGAATTCCAACAATAAGTTCGATATCTATAATTCTCATTTGTCTGAATACGGTGTGCTTGGCTTTGAGTATGGATATGCTCTTGCAAATCCTCAGTCTTTAACAATTTGGGAAGCACAGTTCGGCGACTTTGTGAA
>JBQGEO010000349.1:0-3412 GCA_052039655.1 Pararcticibacter sp. | reverse complement strand
CGTCGCCATTCTCCCTTACGATACTTAACCTTGACTGGTTTCTGATCCGCTCTTTAAGAGCCTCAGTAAACTGCTGACTAAGATAGGGAACCACAAGCGGTGCACTGTTTTCAAAAAACAGTACGGTTACTGTTTTCATGTTCGCTGGAATAGAAGCCCCTGAAAAACTGTAAACACCACAAGACTGCGATAGCAGTAGTAATGGAAGGACCAACAATAAAGCCTGTACTCTAAGACTCTTCATTATTTAATTCAGGTTTAACTCTTTAATTTTACGGTAAAGCGTTCTCTCTGAAATTCCGAGCTCCTGGGCTGCCAGCTTGCGTTTTCCTTTATGCTTTTTGAGCGCTTTCTTTATCAGGTCAGATTCCTTTTCAACCAGGGAAAGGGACTCTTCTACCTCCTCCGTATGAGGTGTAAAGTTAAAATCATTTTTAACATCATTATCAGGGTGATGCAATACCAGTGGCTGAATATTTTGAGCCACGGCAGGAAGATCCCAATCATGATACAACTGGTTGAATAGCTGGGGATTTTCACGAAGAGAAGCGGGTGTCCCGCCTTCCCTGATAATTTCAGCTACGAGCTTCTTCAAATCAACCATGTCCCGTTTCATGTCAAAGAGTACCTTATACAGGATGTCCCTTTCAGAGAAATCTTCTTTGCTCTCCTTACTTACCCGCATGGGAAGGTTGCTGGAGTGATCCTGGGGGATGTAGTGAAGCAGGTTTTGGGCTGTCAGATTTCTTTCTTTTTCAAGAACTGCAATCTGCTCCGCAACATTTTTCAGCTGCCGGACGTTTCCCGGCCAGCTATAATTCATTAACACCTGTTGAGCTTCCGCATCCAGCTGAACAGAGGGGCTACGGTATTTTGCAGTAAAATCAGCTACAAATTTACGGAAGAGTAAGTGAATATCGTCCTTCCGTTCGCGAAGGGCCGGAATTTTAAGAGGGACGGTATTTAGCCTGTAATACAGGTCTTCACGGAACTTCCCGTTCTGGACAGCATCAAATACATCCACATTTGTTGCTGCAACAACCCGGACATCCGTTTTTTGAACCTTTGAAGAGCCTACCCGCAGGTATTCCCCCGTTTCCAGCACTCTCAGAAGCCGGGCCTGGGTACCCAAAGGAAGCTCTGCCACCTCGTCAAGAAAGATGGTCCCGCCGTTAACCACCTCAAAATAACCTTTTCTCGCTTCATGTGCTCCTGTAAAGGAGCCTTTTTCATGCCCGAACAATTCGGAATCAATAGTGCCCTCGGGAATAGCCCCGCAGTTGACCGCAATAAACGGCCCGTGTTTACGTGCGCTTAACTGATGAATGATGTGGGAAAACACTTCTTTCCCGCTTCCGCTTTCACCTGTGATCAGCACCGATATGTCTGTAGGGGCAACCTGCCGGGCGATGTCGATCGCCCTGTTTAAAAGGGGGGAGTTACCGATTATTCCGAAACGGTTTTTTATATCCTGGATATCCATTTATTAGATTCAAGAGTTAAGAATTAAGATCAGCCGGGTCACTCGCTTTTCTTAGCAAGGAATGCACCGGCTCCTTCTATTCACATATTGTACCGATCAGCGTAGCTGTGGTACAACGTTCAATCTTCACATGAACGTACTGTCCCGGCTTGTAATTATTATTAGCAGGAAAGACTACTGTAGCATTCTGATCACTTCTGCCCGCGTAATCAAGTTCAGATTTCTTAGAGAAACCCTCAATCAGTACTTTCTGTACTTTTCCAACTTGCTGGAGAAGGCGCTCATGCGAATACTGCTGCTGCTTAGCGACTACCTCATTAAGCCGGCGTTTTTTCACTTCTTCAGGAATGTCGTCAGTAAACCGTTTGGCAGCCAGAGTTCCCGGACGCTCAGAATACATGAACATGTAAGCAAAGTCATACTTCACAAAATCCATCATACTAAGGGTGTCCTGGTGCTCCTTTTCTGTTTCAGTACAAAAGCCAGTGATCACGTCGGTGGATATCGCACATTCAGGAATAATCCTCCTGATGCTGTTCACCCTTTCCATATACCATTCTCTGTCGTATGTACGGTTCATCAGTTCCAGTATACGGGAGTTTCCTGACTGAACCGGAAGATGAATATACTTACAGATATTTTCATATTTCGCCATTGTATAGAGCACTTCATCTGTGATATCCTTGGGATGTGAAGTCGAAAATCGAACCCTGAGATCAGGACTCACCGATGCGACCATCTCCAGCAGGCCTGCGAAATTTACCTTTTCAAGTTCATCCTGTGATGCCCACTTATAGGAGTCTACATTTTGCCCCAGCAGTGTTACCTCGCGGTAGCCCTGGTTAAAAAGCTCCCGGGCTTCGTTTACGATGGAATGAGCATCCCGGCTCCGCTCTCTGCCCCTTGTGAAAGGTACTATGCAGAAGGAACACATATTGTCGCATCCTCTCATAATAGATATGAATGCCGTGATACCGTTTGAGTTCAGTCTTACGGGGTTAATGTCAGCATAGGTTTCTTCCCTGGAAAGCAACACATTTACGGCCTTCGCACCATCATCAACTTTGTCAATGAGGTTGGGAAGATCGCGGTATGCATCAGGGCCTACCACCACATCTACGAGTTTCTCTTCTTCGAGGAACTTTGCCTTCAGGCGTTCTGCCATGCAGCCCAGCACTCCTACCACCATTCCCGGATTGCGGCTTTTAACGGAGCCAAACTCTCTAAGCCGGTTCCTTACTCTCTGCTCTGCGTTTTCACGGATAGAACAAGTATTGATGAACACCACATCGGCTTCCTTATAATCTGTTGTTGTCTGGAAACCCATGTCTGTCATAATAGAGGCGACTATCTCACTATCGGAGAAATTCATGGCACATCCGTAACTTTCTATGTAGAGCTTACGTCCGTTATTCTTAGCTCCTTCATTTTCAAGCATAAGCGCTTCACCCTGCCTTGCCTCGTCATGCTCTTTTACATCGCTCTGTATCGTATACATACCTGTTTTCCTTTGGACTGCAAAAGTACGAACATTTTATTAAACGACAGGTTGGCAGTGTCATTTCTTTGCTTTCAAATAAATTGGGAGAAGCACACGCGGGTTCTGATATGAAAAATAGCACGTCCCGTCATGCCCGGTTTAGAACAGATGATGAGCTTCACGTTTCTCCGTTTCGGCAACCTTCTCCCGCAGTACAGCCCGGCCAGCTGTATACCGTTTGTTTAGATGAGCCATTGATGCCCCCTGGTGAATCAAGCAACATAAAAACCGCCTTTATTCCACAGTTTATCCACGTTTTTGAAGAAATAGGTGGAGAATTAGTTTGTTTCAGGTATCAGATAAGAGGCAGCATACACTCAAGGGCCTCACACCAGCCCCGCTAGGTATTCAGCACTACCCTGAGCGCCTGGAGTTTATATAAAAAATAA
>JBQGEO010000348.1:0-4346 GCA_052039655.1 Pararcticibacter sp. | reverse complement strand
ATCCGCCAAGATATCCCCATCCCCCCGTTGTAAAACGAACAGGTACAAGTGGAGAAATGACGTGTGCCGCAAAAATCGGCCCGGAATCCCCATCAATACCCTCGTTAGATCCCGAATAAGTACGGTCTATATATGCTAGATTAGCGTCGATCTTCAATTTATCAAGCAACGTACTACTCAACCTTAATCTCGCATTGTTCCTAACCGCCTTGTAATTATCTCCTGTTAATAATCCGCCTTCTTTTAGATAGGAATATGAAGCATAATAATTTAAATTTTTGGAGCCTCCTGACATATTAAGGATATGGCTATATTGAGGGGCCTTACTTTTAAACATCGCGTCGATCCAGTTAGTATTTGCATAATAATTAGGATCCAGGCCTCTGGCTACTGTGTCTATCTGACTGTTTGTATAAGTTGGATTAGTCCCGGCATTGATCTTTGCTTCGTTCAACAATTTCATATAATCAACAGATCCAAGAAAGTCAGGAAGGGCTGTCGGTGTCTGCAATCCATAGTAATTACTATAAGACAGAGATAGTTGTTCATTATTTTTGCCGCTCTTTGTGGTGACTAAAATTACGCCGTTAGCGCCTCTGACCCCATATATGGATGACGAAGCAGCATCTTTAAGCACGGTAACACTTTCTATATCATCCGGGTTCAGAATATTGATATTTCCACTCGGAACACCGTCTATTACCAAAAGAGGGTTTGAATTGTTTAATGTCCCGATACCCCTGATACGAATCGTTCCGCCATTATTCCCAGGTAAAGCAGTTGAATTAACAACTGTTACACCGGGCATTTGACCCTGGAGTACAGAACCAACAGATGTAGTGGGGCGGTTCACTATATCCGAAGATTTAATTGAGCTTATCGCTCCTGTAACGTTTATTTTCTTCTGTGTTCCATATCCTACCACCACTACCTCACTCAGATTCTGCAAGTCCTCTTTCAGGCTGATATTTACCTGTGTTCTTCCATTCACAGGAATTTCCTGCTGGGCAAAGCCGGTATAACTCACCACGAGAACTGCATTGTCTTTTACATTTCCCAGAACAAACATGCCGTTGACATCAGAAACAACCGCCTGATTAGAATTCTTTACCCTAATGGTTGCCCCAGGCAGTGGCTGTCCGTCAGTATCGGTAATCTTTCCCCTGACCTCTATTAACTGAGTTGCTTTTTCAAGCTCCTTTTCAGTCTTCTTTGTCACTATAATCGTATTGTTCTCAATAACATATTTGAACGGTTGTTCCCTGAAACTTTCTTCCAGAGCCTTGAGCAGAGGCACGTTGCTGAGCTGAAGAGTGACGGGCTTAGCCTGCTTCAGTTCATTGTATTTATAGAAAACGAAATAGCCGCTTTGCTTTTCTATGGCCGCTAATACTTTCTCCAGCGGTACATTTTTCACTGAGACGCTTACATTTTGAGAGAAGCTTCTCGCGCTGAGCTGCAGGCAAGTAATTGTGAGTAAAATCGCTGTGAGTTTCATTACCAGAAACGGTTTGGATGATAAAAACGTCCTGATCCCAGGCATTTTACCATGAGAGTGTAAATGCATACATTTGTGATGTTTGGATTGATGAATGAGTTCGAGATAAATCTTTTGTTAATCCGGCTATTCCCTTCGGGAAACCGAACCGGTGGTGTTGCAGCACTTCCGGTTCTTTTTGGATCAAACTTCGGGGGCGTGTAGTTATGTTTTCATAGTTTCTGCCATGTTTAGTTATTTCCTACAATTATTTTTCTTCCCTCAATGTGACAATTCACATTGCTTAACTCAAGGATGCGCAGGACTCCCGACACGTAGGTAGTTCTTCTGATCTTCCCGACAAACTGATCCGCCTGAACTTTACCCCGGTATTCCACATCTACGTCATACCAGCGCGACACCTGCCGCATAATGGCAGGTAAATCTTCTTTGTCAAATTTGAAGTATCCGTTTTTCCATGCAACTGCTTTTTCCAGATCTGCCTCCTGTACCCTGAGGGATGAAGAAGCCGGATTTATAATAGCCTGCTGGCCGGGCTGCAGTTTCACTTCTTTTCCTGTGCTGCCGGTAGCTTTTACGATAACACTTCCTTCCAGTAAGGTAGTAGATGTGTGTTCTTCGTCTTCATAAGCACTGATATTAAAATGAGTACCAAGTACTTTCACCTCCTGGTCCCGGGTCCTGACAATGAAAGGAATCCTGCCGCCTGCCTCTGAGAAAACATGGCTGACTTCAAAATAGGCTTCTCCTGTAACTTCTATACGCCTTTCATTATCGCTGAAGGAAGTAGGAAAGCGAATGGAAGAGGCTGAATTAAGCCAAACCTTCGTACCGTCAGAAAGCACCAGTGAATACTGTCCTCCCCTTGGTATAGAAATCATATTGTAAGAAATCGCTGCACTGTTATCTTTATCATGAGGACTGTATATCAGTTCGCCATCTTTAGTTTTATTTACATAAGCGCCCGACTGGTTCGCTACCAATCCCGCTGCTGCGCTGTCCAATACAACAGAAGAGCCGTCAGCAAGTATCAGAGTTGCTTTATTACCACCCGGTGCTATATCCTGCAGCTTCTTTTTAATCGGGTTAGTTTCTGCAAGATTGCGGGCGCTTATTTGTTTTTCACTATTTTGGTAGAACCAGACACCAAAAGCGGAAGCGAACAGGATAACTGCAGCTGCCACCCACTTTAAGGCGAAACGACGATATTGATAATGAACATCTTTCTCTTTTCCTCCGAGCGCTATTTGCCGCTGCAGCTCCTTTTTCATACTGTTCTTCAGAGATTCCTTCTCTGCAGTACTGATCGTATCCAAAGGGTTTTCCCTTGCATCAAAAAGATTGTAGTAAGAATGCAGAAATGCCTCCTCTGCTTCAGTAGCTTCTCCCCTTCTGTATTTACTCAGGATCCGGAGAAACTCATCTTTATCCATGTTCATTTAACGGCTCTTTATATCATGACCGCTGAACATGAAAAAATCCCACAGGAATTTCAACTTTTTCTAAAAAAGTCCGAGAACAGATAAAAGACAAATGATAGTGAGTGACTGACGTAATTGAGCAATGCTTTTGCCCAATTGATTTTGTACGGTTTTTCGCGAAATATTTAACTTCTCTGCAATCTCTTCTGTGGAGAGATCCTGGTTAAACCGCATCCTGAAGATAACTTGCTGTGAGGGAGTTAAAGAATTGACGAGCATCTCATAGGCATCCAGAAACTCCTTTCTCACGATGTAAGCGTCCGCCTGATCTTTGGATATTTCCAGTTGTTCAAGTAATTCAGGGATAGGGGTATACTTTTGCTCTTTCTCAAGCCACTTAAATACATTATTCCTTACTGCCGTTAGAAGATAGCCCGGTAGATTTTCTATAAACAGTTCCTCCCGCCGCGTCCAAAGCTGGAGAAAAATATCCTGAGTGATATCCTTTGCATAATCGGCGTCAGTAAGTCGTTTATAGGCTGCAGAATAGACGATTTCCCAATACTTTTCATACAGGGCATCAAACGCTTCACTGCTGCCCTCCTGCATTCTTCTCAATAAAAGCTTATCTTCTTCCATGCTCGTAACAGCTAATCAGCATTGCACCAGTGTTCTATCAATCTAAGATAGAAATATTTTATATCCGATTTTTACTAAAAATGAATATAAAATATTTCTATCTGTCCTTGCACTCCCGGATAACAAGTGCAAAAAATAATGAGTTGACAGACATTACAGTGCCAAAAGAAGCAGTTTAATATTAAGAGAATATTAACTAGCAATTAAATACAAGAAAGCAAGACCAAGTATTTTCCTATTTGTATTCAAACGACGTTGGAAACGTTGTCGGATTAGTTGGATCTGTTGGAAAGTTTAAATTGCTAACCGGTTTTATCTTGAATTTAAAACGAACTGTTGTTTTACAAACGAGTTTCTTGGAGTTGAGCTTTTTCATAACTTTGCTTTTACCCCAAGTTGACAGCTTACTTGCTCATGATAAATTTTTTTACATGAGCATAAGGTTTAGCACGACGAAACGACCGCGATTACAATTTGATGACAAAAAAAGAACACATTAAGCAGGTCCTTAGAAGAACATTCGTTCAACACATTATAGTGTGGGCAATTTTTATTACTTACGAATTACTTGTTGTCTTTTTCAGCTATGGTTCTCTAGTTTACGGCTTTCTCCCTCATTTCGTCTATTACGTGTTAAACATCGGATACTTTTATTTCAGTTCCTTTTGCGTTCTGGAATATTGTTTCTCCAGATCCAAGCCTCCATATATATTTATCTTACTGACACTTGCAGGTCTTCTTCTTTATATGATCGTCAAAACACTTATCGACTATTACGTGATGGATTA
>JBQGEO010000347.1:0-3611 GCA_052039655.1 Pararcticibacter sp. | reverse complement strand
ACTATGATCTGCACACCGGGGCTTTTGCAGGAATTCCAACAAAGGTACTGGCTTTTCTGGTGTCTCTTGTCTGTGCTTCTCTTCCTGTTACCGGGTTCATTATCTGGTATAATAGGGGGGCGAAGAAGAAAAAGAAAGCCTCTTCTCCATATTTAAAAAAACTTTTACAGAATCATTAATTTTATCTATTTTTGCAGGCTCAATTGGCGTGCTTTGAAATCGTTACAGGAATATCGGATATCATACACCGGGTTAAAGACGGGAAGGCATCAGTTCGAGTTTGATATTGATGAACGTTTTTTCAACGAGTTTGAATACTCGCTGGTAAAGAACGGGAAGCTGAAGGTCAATCTGGAGCTTGATAAACAGGAGACGATGATCATCCTGAACTTCGGAATTAAGGGGAGTATTTATCTTAATTGCGATGTGTGTTTATCGGACTTTCCGATTGTCGTGGACATACAGGAGCGGCAGATTGCGAAGTTCCATGAGGATGAGAACCTGGAGGATGACACGGATGAGATCATGGTGCTGGGCAAGAACGAGTACGAGATCAATGTTGCGCCTCTGATATATGAGTATATCAATCTGGCGGTTCCTTATTTTCACCGTTGTGAAGAACCGGGAGCAACTGAATGGTGCGATAAAGGAATGCTTGAAAAGCTGCAGACGCTTTCAGGGCAGACCACAGAAGAAGAACAAAAGGAAGATGCAGATCCAAGGTGGGATGCATTAAAAAGAATAAAAAAACAATAATTAAAAAAACAGGAAAATGGCACATCCAAAACGTAAGCTGTCCAAGTCGAGAAGAGATAAGAGAAGAACTCATTATAAAGCAGAAGCGCCAACCTTGTTTACCTGCAAAACTACAGGCGCAGTTCACCTGCCACACCGTGCATACAACGTTGATGGTAACCTGTACTATAACGGTAAATTAGTTATCGAGAACACCTCTATCGCATAAGGTAATTTTCTAAAATGAAAATTGGCTTAGATATAATGGGCGGAGATTTTGCTCCCAATGCAACTGTTTTGGGAGCAATTGCAGCCTTTAAAGCCTTAGATCCTCACCAGAAACTGGTGCTCATTGGTGACAAAGACCAGGCTCTTCCTATTCTGAAGGAGCAGAATTTTAATCCGGATCATTTCGAGTTTGTTCATACTACTCAAACTATTGGTATGGGCGAACATCCTACAAAAGCTATTACTCAGAAACCTGATTCAAGCATCAGCGTCGGCTTTAAATTACTCAAGGAGAAAAAGATTGATTCCTTTTCTTCTGCCGGTAATACTGGTGCTATGCTGGTTGGTGCGATGTTCAGTGTGAAAACTGTTCCGGGGGTTATTCGTCCGGCAATTTCTACTGTGGTGCCCAAGCTGAAGAAAGGCTATGGTATCATGCTTGATGTAGGTGCGAATGCAGACTGCAAACCGGACACACTTCTGCAGTTCGGTATATTGGGCAGCCTGTTTGCTGAAAGTATTCTGGGAATTCACAAGCCTAAAGTAGGGCTTATGAACATCGGAGAGGAAGAGGAAAAAGGAAATCTTTTAATGCTCGCTACCCATCCGATGATGAAGGACACGAATATGTTCAACTTTATCGGGAATATTGAAGGCCGGGATCTGTTTAATGAAAAGGCGGATGTCATTGTTTGTGATGGTTTTACAGGGAATGTGATGCTTAAACTGGCTGAAACATTCTATGTGCTGACCCAGCAAAAGGGATTCCAGGATGAGTTCTTTGCCCGCTTTAATTATGAGCAATATGGTGGCAGTCCGATCCTGGGGATAAATGCTCCTGTGATCATAGGTCATGGTATATCAAACCCAGAGGCGATAAAGAATATGATCCTTCTTTCAAGGAGCATGATCACCACTAAATTAATAGATAAGATCATATCTGCATTTAAATAATTCGGACAGGAACAATGCAAAAGATATATGCCGCAATTACAGCGGTTAATGGATACGTACCTGATTACGTGCTGACCAATCATGAACTGGAAACCATGGTGGAAACCAATGATGAATGGATTACGTCACGTACTGGTATCAGAGAGAGAAGAATCCTGAAAGGAGAAGGGCTTGCTACTTCTGATCTGGCAGTTCCTGCTGTGAAGGGCTTGCTTGAAAAGCGGGGAATAGGAGCGGAGGAGATCGACCTGATCATCTTTTGTACTTCAACTCCCGATATGCCGATTCCGGCAACCGCAAACATTCTGGCTCACAAGATTGGTGCTAAAAATGCCTGGGGATATGATCTGCAGGCAGCATGCTCCGGATTTGTGTTTGGCCTTGCTACCGGTGCACAGTTTATAGAATCCGGAAAGCACCAGAAAGTGCTGGTTGTGGGTGGGGATAAGATGTCGTCAATTGTCAATTATGAGGACAGGGCGACCTGTATTCTTTTTGGCGACGGATGCGGGGCTGCCCTGCTTGAACCTAACACGGAAGGTTACGGCGTGATAGACTCTATACTGAAAAGCGATGGTGCCGGATGCCAGTTCCTTTATGTTAAGGCAGGCGGGTCGCAAATGCCGGCAACTCATGAAACAGTGGACGCCAGGCAGCACTTTGCCTACCAGGAGGGCCAGGCCGTATTTAAATCTGCCGTGACCAATATGGCGGATGTTGCTGCTGAAATTATTGAACGTAACAACCTGAAAAGCGAGGATATTGCATGGCTCGTTCCTCATCAGGCTAATAAAAGAATTATTGACGCTACTGCCAGCCGGGCGGGCGTACCATCTGAAAAGGTGATGATCAATATAGACCGCTACGGCAATACGACCAATGGAACTATTCCCCTTTGTTTATGGGAATGGGAAAGCAAGCTAAAGAAGGGGGATAATCTGATCCTGGCTGCTTTTGGCGGTGGCTTTACCTGGGGTTCCTTGTATTTAAAATGGGCATACTAGGAGGAAAGTAATTTTTATTTATGAACTTTGAATTATAAATAAATTAACCTAAAAACAAATATGGATATCAAACAGGTTCAGGAACTTATCAGATTTGTTTCGAAATCAGGTGTTAATGAAGTTTCTATTGAAGAGAAAGATTTTAAGATCACTATAAAGACTAATCAGGCGCCTACGTATGTCAATGCGACTCTACCGGCCCCTGTTGCAGCTGCAACCCAGGTGCCTGCTGTTGCTGCCGCTGCTGCGCCGCAGGTTCAGACTCCTGTTAAGGCCGCTGCAGATGCAGAAGATACTTCAAAATATCTGACCATCAAGTCGCCAATGATCGGTACGTTTTATCGCTCTGCAGGACCGGATAAAGCTTCGTTTGTAAATGTAGGCGACGAAGTTAAAGCCGGCCAGGTGGTGTGTATTATTGAGGCAATGAAATTATTCAATGAAATAGAGTCTGAAATTTCAGGCAGAATCGTAAAGGTCCTGGTTGAGAATTCAAGTCCTGTTGAGTATGACCAGCCATTGTTCCTGGTCGAACCTGCCTAAAATATATTATTGATGTGCAAATTTGCAGGGGTGGAAACATCTGCATATTTGCACATTCTTTTTATTGTACACAGAAGGAAGTTATGTTTAAAAAGATACTAATTGCAAACCGCGGAGAAATAGCTTTACGTATTATCCGTACATGTA
>JBQGEO010000346.1:0-11571 GCA_052039655.1 Pararcticibacter sp. | reverse complement strand
ACCTTATTTGATTTAATATCAATTACCAGTGCTGCCATATTGTTAACTCCGTTGGCAGCAAGTCTTTGGTGGTGATTGGCGAGTATGGAGTTCACCCTTTCCTGGAGCTGAAGCCTGATACTGCTTTTTACCCGGGCATTTTTTATCCGCTTAACGGCAAGATCTTTTCTGGCCAGCGCCAGCAGGTGAGGCGCGTATTGGGGTAAAGTAACGGGCTTTTCCGGTACGGGTTCAAGTTTTGCCAGTTCTGTTTCCGACTGGTCTAAAATCCCTTCGTTTTTCAGTAGATCGAGAAGCCTGTTGCGTTTTGCAAGGAGTACCGCCCGGTTCTTTCCCGGATGCACAAGGGACGGAGCATTGGGAAGCACTGCCAGGGCAGCAGTTTCGCCCCAGGAGAGTTTATCAGGACTTCTTCCAAAATATCGCCATGATGCAGCCTCGAGTCCCACGACGTTACTGCCAAAAGGTGCGTTAGCGGCATAGAGCCTAAGGATCTCATCTTTTGAGCAGCCAAGTTCCAGACGTAATGCCTTGATCCCTTCTGCGAGCTTATTGAACAGCGTTCGCCGTTTCCCGGTGGCCAGCCTGATCACCTGCATGGTAATCGTACTTCCCCCGCTCACTGTTTTCCCTGCTTTCAGGTTCTGTCTGAATGCCCGTGCTACCGACAAAAGATCAACTCCCGGGTGGTAAAAAAAACGTTTGTCTTCAAATGCCGTGATGCATTTAACAAATTTGTCCGGAATCGTATCCCCTGCGGGGAATCTCCACTGCCCGTCTGCTGCAATGGATGCACTCAGCAGTTCCCCCCTGTAATCTTCCACAATCACTGAAGAGGGCGAATTAAACAGGGGAGAGGGAAGACAAAAGAAGAATGCAGTCATGGCGGCGGCAAAGAGTACCGCCATGATCTTTTTCTTCCATGATAACTCTTTAATCCATCGAATTATCTTTTTGTCTCCCATTGCTTCTATTTAGCCTGCACTACCTCTACCCATTTACCTTCAGCTGAAGCGTTGATACTGCTGTCGTACATAGCTTCACAGTAAACCGGAGGCAAGTAAAAACGTCCCGGGTAAGATGCATTCAGCAGAACGAAGTACGTTACTTCTTTCCCTTCATCAAGGCTGAAGTAGGTATTTACCCGGTCATCCCTTATATCCCTGTAGTCTGCCGGCGATCCATATTGGCTCTCCTGGTCCATCAGTCGTGTATTGATGATTTCCCAGCCTGAGGGGAATATCTGGGTCAGGGCCATGTTCACATATTTTCCCCGCTTCCCGGGGTTATGTATATTCACCTGGGCAATAAAATCTGTTCCCTGAGGCAAACTGGAAGGATCTATAATATGCCCTTTCATGTTAAAATATCCAACCCGCAGATTCAATACATCGGGATCCGCATGTGCCGGCGTTTCCTGTCCCATTCCCGGCTTACCCTGGGTGATCATCCGGACGAACAGCCGGTTTTTACCTTTATTCAGGATGTTTGCAGTATTGGAAGAACCATTCAGTACAGCCGGAAGCTGCCACAGATAGGAGTTGCCGCTGATATTTCCGCTGCTGGCGTTAAACTTATAAGCAAACTGTAGTTTAGAACCCGATGTATTGGTGCCGCAGTATTTTGAAACAGCGATGAGGGCGTATGCGGTTGACTGTGTGCTGTACCAGGTTTCTTTGGAAAGTCTGCCTGAAATTGAACGTAGAAGTGTATACGCCTGCTGACGTTTTCCCAGCAGGGTAAGCGTCTCAAGAATCATGGCTTCATCCCTTAATTCGGAACCAAAGGTGCCGAAAGACTGGCTGTACGGCTTAATTGTCAGCGGCAGGCCTTGAATAAGAGATGCCGCTGTTTCCGGTTGCCCCGCTATACGGTAAGCCGCTGCCAGACGCCATTTCGCAGCGGGTGACAGGTACTTGAATTCACGTAACCTGTTCATAGCGCCCAGCTCAGGTGAGCGGCTGAGGGCCAGCAGATAAAGCCGGTATGCCTGCAGCAAATCGCCCCCGTAAAAATTAGTGCTTGACGGTGCCCATGAAACGGCTTTTGCCCGTTGAAATTTCTGCCACTGAGGCAGGAAGGCAGGCGGAAGAGTATACCCCTTAGCTTCTGCTTCTATCATAAAATGGCCTGCGTAGTTGGTGCTCCATTCGTCTGCTTCTCCTGTTCCGGGCCAGTAGGCCATCCCGCCCTCAGGTAACTGGAATCCCTGGAGCCGCTGGATACCCGCTTTAATATTCCTTGCTATCTCAGCCTTTCGTTTATCTGAAAGATCAGACAGTGAAGTGAGGTACAGCTGCGGAAAAACAGACGAGGTGACTTGCTCCACGCACCCATGGGGATAGGAAATCAAGTAGCTTAGCCTCTGCTGCAGATTGAGTGGCGGAATAGATGAAACCTCAAGTGAGGCAGTATTGCTTCCTGCCGTTCCGAATGCCCTGAAGGCAGTAGTCCACGCTTTGCCGGGATCGACCACAGCTTCGCTGACGCGTGTAATGACCGGATTCGGATTTCTGACATTGAGTTCCACATCATACTGCGAAGTCTCTTTTCCGCTCTGCGCGATCACTTTTACTTTTCCGATCCCCTGAAAGTCCTTTGTTTTAAGGTCAAAGTACACCATCTGCTCTCCGGGTTTACTGAATGTCACAGATGTGGTATTGGCCGGATAGGTAAAGGCATTGGATACTACCTTTACATTAACCTTCTTTACAGACGGATCGAGGCCGAAGACCGTGACGGGCAGCCTGATCTGCTCACCCGGTGCAAGTACCCTCGGAAGGGTTGCCAGAACCATTAAAGGTTTTTTCACCGTGACGGCTTTTTCTGCGTAGCCATAAGCCCCGTTTTCTCCGGCTATCACCATTGTTCTGACAGATCCGATATACTGGGGCAGCGTAAACTGATGTGTTTTCTTTTCTCCTCCTGCGATCCTGAACGGTCCGAGGAATTTTACCACAGGCTTAAAGCGGTTGGCTGTCGGGTTTTTATTACCCTTTCCTGTTTGCCGGTCTCCGCCGATGCTTAAGATCCTTTGCAGTTCACCGCCATAAGCACCTAACACAAAATCAAACAGGTCCCATGTCTTAACTCCCAGGCTTTCCCGCGCATAAAAAGCGGCATGAGGGTCGGGAGTGGCAAATCCGGTGATATCCAGCAAGCCTTCATCAACTACCGCAATGGTATAGGTCATCGGTTTCCCGGAAGCCTCCGAAATGGTGACAGAAGACCGTGTCTCCGGTCTGATGCTTCCGGGCATCGTGATCACTGGTTTCAGCTGTGTTTCCGGGTCTTCCACTTCAATCGGAATAACGCCGTACATCCTGATCGGAAGGTCGTTCACTGTTTGAGAATGAGGCTGAAGCAACGTGACGTTCACGAAGACGTTCGGACTCATCTCCTTCGTTATCTTAAATTTATATTGAGTTTGTCCCTTCTTAGTATCGGTCCACCAGGTGCTCAGCACCCTGCTTCCGTTTTCTATGCTGATTAGTGCCCTGCCTTGGTTGGCAGTCGGAATAGTCAGCACTGCTTCTTCACCCACTTTGAATTTCTCCTTGTTTGCTGTGAATGAAAGCATGGCTGCTTCTGTTGGATTCTCGCTCTGCAGGCGTTCAGACCAGTTAGGCCAGTCAATGTAAACGATCCTGCCGGTAGCATGTCCTGTTTTCGGATCGCGTATCCTGATCAGAAAGCGGCCCCAATCGGGCTGATTAACCCGTAAATTCCACTTACCTTTGCCGTTAATCAGCCTGACAACAGAAGTGCCGACAAGCTTGTTATATTCGTCCTGCGTAAAGTTGCTGACTGAGTTTTCGTCCTCATCCCACCACCAGCGCCACTGGATCTTGTACAGTTCAACCTCTACATCCTGGATTCCTTTCAATGCATTCCCGTAGGGGTCCACCGATACAATATCTACCGGGTGATCCTGGTCTGTAACAAGCATCCCTGAAAGGCCATTCCCTTCCGGGGTACGGATTCCCAGGTAAGAAGGGTAGGGGCTGTAAGGCATAGACTGGGTACGGATAGAGAAGTTCCCTCCCGGCTCGAACACTTTAACCATAAATGTCGCATTCAGCATACCCGGAGCTGCCTGTTCCGTTGTAATGCCCGGAGTAAAGGAAGCTTTACCATCTTCATTCAGGTTGCCGTCGAATATATTTTGCAACTGCGAATTAAATGGCCGTGTCGGATCATCAAATGAGTATCCTTCGTATTTGGGGAAACTGGTTTTTTCTGCACTAAGGAATGCATCCACCTTTGTCTTAAGACTTCGTGCGGGACCTCCAAACAGCCATTCCGATCCAAGCTGTCCCTGCACATTATCACCTTTTACAAGCAACTTTCTGTTTGCAAAAGAAAGATTGATCTTCAGCCTGTTGGGCATAATCGTTTCAATCCTGATCCTCTTTTCGAATACCGCTCCCCCCGCTTTCACTTTGGCACGCCAGTTCCCGGTACGGGAGTTCGGTTCTGTTGCTGTTTTGAAGGTATAGAAACCATTGGTTCCCTGCTGGTTGTTAATCCTCTTGTAAAGTTGTCCTTCAGGAGTATAAAGTTCAAGGCTGACAGGATGCCCCGCAGGAAGCTTATTTGCCCTGTCATCAAGGACGAAGCTGAGGAAGATAGAATCGCCGGGCCTCCACACGCCTCTCTCTCCGTAAATGAATCCTTTAAGGCCTTTCTGAACCTGTTCACCACCTGTGTTGAAGCGGCTTAGAGGGAGTGAACTGCCATCGTCGAGTTTAAGATACGCCCGTTCATCTCCTTTTTTTGCCACCAGCAGGAAAGGCTTCCGCTTCAGGGTAACCTGTGCCAGCCCTTCTCCGTCCGACTCCGCATGTCCTATAATTTGCTGCTGATAATCGAGGAACTGAAGATCTACTCCTTCCATGGCTTCGGCTGTCAGGATATTCGTAACAGCAACGGTAATGTTATTCTGGCTTCCGCTTTTAGCAATAAGGCCGATATTAGAAGCCAGCACATTTCTCGCAGCCCATCTTTCCCGGTTATAGTAAGAGTTACTGCAGGGATCTTCCCGCTCATTCCAGTTATATCCGTAGGGATAATAGTTATCATACCTGCTCCAGAACTCGTCGTCTTCATCTATCTTCATGCCATAGTATTCCCGTTCTTCATCGTTCTGCTCGTCACTGAGCGCGCCTGTCTGGCCTTTACAGGAATAGACTGAATATGACGGCCTGAAGCCTATCATGATCCGGTAGATTGCTCCGGGTTCTGTTCTCAGCAGTTTATCGATGTCCAGCATGAAGCGTGTCTTCTTATGCAGGTTCACGCTTTTATCTTCGTCAAGCCGGATAGTTACCTGCTTTACAGGTTTTGCAACCTGACGCAGGGAAATTTCGCCGTCCAGTGAATTTTCCTGGAGGTATTGAGGAATATTATTTCCATATATTTTGATGATCGAAACGTCGACTGCTTTTAAGTTTACCGCTTCAAACGGCATCATCAGTTTACCCGAATGAGGGAGGATAACTCCCTTTCCCGGAATTGTCACGGATGGAAGCCGGTTTTCGAAGAACACGTTCCCATTGTAAGTATGGGAAAGTTTTTTTCCTGAGATATTCTCAATTCCTTCGTTTACAAAGACCCCAAAATTTCCTTCCAGGCGTACCGCCGGGTACAGCTTCACTTCACTTCCCTGGATGGTATAGGCCGGCATTTCTGAATTTGTAATTCCAAGAAGCCCGTTTAATTCCTGACCGACCCTGACGGGTTCCGAGAATTGAACAAGGACATACTGCTCGTTATCCTGTACCGCTCTCACATCCAAAACTTTAAAGTCGCCTAAAGCAGGGATCGTATATGTTTTTTTTCCACTCCTGTCAATATCAAGCACATCACCGTTCCAGCTTACCGACATCTCTTTGGGAGCTTTTTCCTTCACGATATTGTCAATAGTGAATTCGTGCTTCCTGGTGGTGTTATCATGTTGCCAGGTGACCTTGATATTACCGGTACCGCTGACGTTTAAAAGCTTTTCAATCTTCGGACTATCTTCAGTATCGGCAGTAATAACAGTGCCCGTGAGCTTCATTTTATCAACCGAGGTATTGGTTGACGACCTTAGTCCGGCAAATACCACCTCAAAATCAGGTTTGATGGTTTGAAAATCAAACTCAAAATCCCCCAGGTTGTCGCTTACCTCTAGGATTTTATCCAGCCTGAGGGTAGCGGTATATTTGGTGTCGGGGTCAAGGTCTCCGTCGGGACGGAATTCGAGTGTGCGTGAGTCAGTCCAATATGCCTTTCCCTTCAGCGATGGAGAGAACGACAATATATCACCTTCTATTGGCTTGCCTGTCGCATACGTGTTTTGTACATCGTTCGCCAGTCTGATCTTTATTGCACTTTCTTTGGATATCACGCCACTGGTGAAACTCTCAAGGTATTTGCTGTATTCAGCATAATTCCTTTTCTCTGAGTGTTTTAGTCTCCAATAGCTGATCCCGGCTATGAGAAGAACAACGATGAAAGCCGATAAAATTGTTAACTGCTTTCTGGTAAAGGGTTTATAAGCAGGCATATAAAAGATTTTCGTGAATTTATGAAGAATTCTATTCACAAAGAAGAAATTGTAATCTTACAAGGAATTCTTTTCTGGAAGATATTGATTAACAATTTGTTTGTAATAGATTATTTGATCATTACTCCCGGCTTGTTTACTACCGGAATTCTGATGATGTTCGATTCGACAATGCTCTCAGGAAGAAAAATAAACTTCTTGTCGTAGATAGTTCCTCCAATATAATAACTAAGCCAGTATTCATTGGTTAACCCGAATACCTGTTCATCGATAGCCTCAATCAGAGCGTACTCCCGGCTACCCACATTTCCTATTGAATGTCTTAAAGTTGAAGTTTTTACTTCCTTTCCGTCCTTCAGCCCATATCCTCTTGACGAGACGAGAACCGTTTCTATCGGTTCATTTTTCAAATTGACCAGATACACGTTCCAGTCTTTAACCTCAGGACTTTCTTTTTCAAGAACCACCGCTATGGCGACGTCTTCCACTATGTTTTCAGGTAAGTCTTTTTTCATGGGATGTTTTTAGGATTATGAGTGATGCTTTCTTAGTGATGAGTTATGATCTTAGTTATGAGTTATGGGTTATGAATTATGAGTTAAGAAGGAAACAACTCATAACCCATAACTCATAACCCATAATTATAAAACCCATAACTATAGAACTCATTTTTTCTTCGCAAACCTCCCGCCTTTTTTCTTCGGCTCTTTTTCCGCGGCTTCTGCAAGAGATTTTACTTCCTCGAAGGTCAGGTCTGCAGCCTCTTTCCCCTTAGGAATTTTAATATTTTGTTTGCCATACTCAATGTAGGGGCCCCAGCGCCCATTCAGGATCTTTACAGCGGGATCTTCATCGAATGATTTTATCAGTTTTTCGGCATCCTTCTTCCTTTTCTCAAGAATGATCTCTATTGCCTGTTCTTCAGTGACGCTGTGCGGATCAATTCCTTTTGCAAGCGAATAGAAGGCACTGTTATGCCTGATATAAGGGCCGAAGCGTCCTATAGCGACAGTCATATCCTTCTCCTCGAACACACCCACTTTTTTAGGAAGCTTAAACAACTCCATGGCTTCTTCCATCGTAATGGTTTCGATCATCTGTCCGCTTCTCAGGCTCGCATACCGGGGTTTTTCTTCCTCTTCGTTGTCACCAATCTGAACAAACGGTCCGAAGCGCCCTATCCTGACAGACACCTTCTTGCCAGTTTCCGGATCTACACCCAGCTCACGCTCGCCTCTCGCTTTTTCGGCTGTCTCAATGGTATTTTGCACTTCCTTGTGAAATGGGCTGTAGAAGGACTTCAGCATCTCCGTCCATTCCTTCATCCCCTGTGCTATTTCATCAAATTCCTTTTCAACGCTTGCTGTAAAGTGATAATCGACGATATCCTTAAAATACTGGACAAGGAAATCGTTCACCACCGCACCGATGTCGGTCGGGAATAATTTCGATTTCTCGGCTCCCGTGATTTCCGTTTTTGTTTCTTTCTTAACAGTACCATCAGAAAGAGTGAATACGCAGTAATTACGCGACTTTCCATCCCGGTCTTCTTTTACTACATATCCTCTGTTTTGCACAGTCGAGATAGTAGGTGCATAAGTTGACGGGCGTCCTATCCCTAACTCTTCCAGTTTTTTTACAAGGCTTGCTTCTGTGTATCGTGCAGGGGGCCTGCTGAACCTTTCTGTCGCTTTTATTTCCTGCGGCTTAAGCTCTTGTCCTTTTGAAAGGGGAGGAAGGATTGGATTTTCACCCTCCTGGTCTGCATTAGTATCTGGTTCTTCATCGGTAGATTCCATGTATACCTTAAGGAATCCGTCGAATTTCATCACCTCTCCGTTAGCCACAAACTGCTCATCCCGTGTGGATATAGTAATGCGGGCTGTTGTTTTCTCAAATTTAGCTTCACTCATTTGAGATGCAATCGCTCTTTTCCAGATGAGTTCGTACAGCTTCCTTTCTGAAGGATCTCCATCAGTAGTATGCTGATCGAAGTATGTCGGGCGGATCGCTTCGTGAGCTTCCTGTGCTCCTGCGGACTTAGTTTTGAATTTCCTCTGCTGGTGATACTGAGGCCCCCAGGCCTGTGCTATCTCCTTTGAGGCAGCATCAAGCGCCAGTTCAGAGAGATTCACAGAATCTGTACGCATATAGGTTATCTTTCCCGATTCGTACAACCTCTGGGCCAGTGTCATGGTCCTGGATACCGAAAACCCAAGTTTACGGCTCGCCTCCTGCTGAAGAGTTGAGGTGGTGAAAGGGGGGGCTGGGCTTCGCTTTGTCGGGCGGGTATCAAGACTGTCAATGCTGAACATCGCCCTGGCGCATGCTTCCAGGAAACTGGTAGCATCTGCCTCTATTTCAAATCGTTCCGGCAATTCTGCCCTGAACAGTTCCTTCTGCTTACCGGTGGAAAAAACCGCCGTGATCTTATAAGCAGCCGTTGATTTGAATTTATTAATTTCCCGTTCACGTTCAACTATTAAACGTACGGCAACAGACTGAACACGACCGGCAGAAAGGGCCGGCTTTACTTTCTTCCAGAGTACAGGTGACAGTTCAAAGCCCACCAGCCGGTCGAGCACACGGCGCGCCTGCTGAGCATTGACCAGGTTATAATTTATTTTTCTGGGAGATTCTATTGCCTTCAGGATAGCTGGTTTCGTGATTTCATGAAAGACAATTCTTTTCGTTTTATCTTCCTTCAGTCCGAGAGTTTCAAAGAGATGCCAGGATATAGCCTCTCCCTCCCGGTCCTCATCGGAAGCAAGCCAAACTGTTTCAGCTTCTTTGGCAAGTTTCTTTAGTTCACTTACAACCGCCTTTTTGTCGGCAGGAACCTCATATTTCTGGTCGAAGTTGTTATTGACATCGATTGCGTCGTCTGTTTTTACAAGATCCCGGATATGCCCGTAACTGGACTTGACCATGAACTCTTCCCCAAGGTAACCTTCTATGGTTTTTGCTTTCGCAGGTGACTCAACGATTAGTAAATTTTTAGCCATTCAAGAAAATCGTTTTTTTGCAAATAAAGGGATTAATCAACCCAATGCAAAATTCAATTACTTTAAATTTTCGTAAAATGTTTTTAGAAAGCGAGAAAATTTAATTCGCGATTTAAGGATTTCAACTTCTGAATTATTCGTTTTAGAAGAGCAAAAAGTGAGATTATAACGTACTTTTAAGAGGTTAAATTGCAGCTTAAAGCAGCATTTTCAGGTATTGAATCGCCAGCAATATTATTATTGCTGCGGTTACAAATACCAGGCGGGCACTGCCTTGGAGACCGGTATCTTCAGCTCAAAAAGTGATGCGCTTCAGATTAAAAATCCGCCTCCAAGCAGGTCACTTCCTTCATAGAATACTGCAGACTGACCAGGCGCGATACCGGCCACTGCGTGATGGAAATCTATTTTCATGAGTCCCCCTTCCTGTACGATCGTGCTGGTTGTACCCGGATCTTTGTAACGTATTTTAGTTACAGCCTCAATGGGAGCGTTTATTTGCTCATATTTTATAAGATTTAGGCCTCTCACAAGGGCTGTTTCTTTCTGTAGCTCGTCCTGTGTACCAAGAACAACCGTGTTACTTTCGGGCAGTATTTGCGTAACAAACATGGGTTGCCCCAGCGCAATTCCAAGTCCCTTTCTCTGCCCGATGGTGTAGAAAGGATAACCCTGGTGTTTGCCTACAACAGTTCCGTCTGTGAGGACGAAATCACCTCCCGAAACCTTCTGGTCAAGATCTTCCACCCGGTGTCTCAGAAAAGACCTGTAGTCGTTATCAGGAACAAAGCAGATCTCGTAGCTCTCGCTTTTCCTGGCGAGTTCGGTTTGTCCCATATCCAGGGCCATCTGACGGATTTCAGCTTTGGTAAAGCTTCCGAGCGGAAACCTTGTACGGGCCAGGTTTTTTTGCGACACGCCCCATAATACATAGGACTGGTCCTTGTTTTCATCCTTACCTTTTGAGATCACATAGCGGCCGTTATCCTGCATCCGTATATTTGCATAATGACCGGTTGCGATAAACTCGCAGTTTAATTTATCGGCGCGCTTAAGCAGTGCTTCCCATTTTATATGGGTATTACAGAGTACACAGGGGTTGGGGGTGCGGCCCGCAAGGTATTCGTCGACGAAGTTATCAATAACGAAATCCCCGAACTCATTTCGTATATCCAGGATATAATGAGGAAATCCATAGGATACCGCCAAAGCACGGGCATCATTTATAGAATCGAGGCTGCAGCATCCTGTTTCCTTTGAAGATGTACCGGATGATGCATAATCCCATGTTTTCATGGTTAACCCAATCACCTCATATCCTTCTTCATGCAGCATAACAGATGCCACTGAGCTGTCCACTCCTCCGCTCATTGCAACCAAAATTCTTCCGTGCTTACTCATAACTTTTGCAAAGATACTTCTTCCCCTTTAAAACAAGGTGCTGAGGGGTCAGGCTGTTGTAAAATAAACGCATACCTGCAGGTTTTATCAGCGACGGCTGGCACCGCCAACGGGATGTGAACGGAATTTGGTATTTAGCCTGGCCGGCAGTTCAGGCAGTTTCACATGCGATCCAGTGATCTCCTTCTTCAGCCAGGTTTTCGTATATCTGGTTCAACACCCTTTTGCAAATTACCGTTTGCTCCTCCGGAATTCTGGCAACAGCATGTTTGTAGGTTTCACGAACTACCCTGGTGGCTGTCTCTTCAATTGATTTTCCTTTAGCTGTGAGATAAACAAATCTCACCCTTCTGTCGCGCCTGTCGGGAACTCTTATCACAATATTCTGCTGCTCAAGCTTATCCAGCAAGCGCGTTATACTTGCTTTTTCTCTGAAGGTTCTCGCACCAAGCTCCTGTTGTGTACATCCGTCTTTTTTCCAGAGGAGGTCGAGCAGCGACCATTGTTCCATCGTAATGTCGAGTTTCTCTTTTCTGAAATTTCTCAGAAGGATCCTGTTAACAAGAATGGGGGTTCGTCCAATTATAAAGTTATAGATATCTTCTTCCCGGATAT
>JBQGEO010000345.1:0-4541 GCA_052039655.1 Pararcticibacter sp. | reverse complement strand
ATTTGAGGCATGAAGGTTTTCAGTCTTTCAGTAAGGGAGAGGCCATCTAATTCCGGCATATTAATGTCTGCAAGAATTACATCGGGGTTTAATCCTTCTGCGATTTTCTCCATCACCTGATGACCATTGATTGCCTCCGCTACTATCTCAATCCACGGCTGATCCTCAAGCAAGGAGCGAATCCCGTTTCTTACGATGTTATGGTCTTCTGCTAATACTACTCTAATCAATGAATTCTCCGTTTTTTGTGGAATCCAAATATCAGAGAATATGAATCAAAAAGCTCCCCGTAAAAATACGGCTTTTTGAATGATGAAATACCCGTTTTATGCTTATGTCCCGTTTTAAATCCCTGCCTTCTTCTTTCTGAACCTTGCAAAGAATTTTTGAAATGCAAGTTTGTAGTAATCAATATCAAATAAAGAAGAGTCGCTCGTTGCCTTATAGGTTAAAAACGCGCCCAACGGCGCCAGTACAAAGATTGCGATCCACATACCAGTTACAGGAGATATTGTTCCTTCCCGTCCTGACTTTTCGCCTATTGTTGAAATGATATGATAGATCAGGAAGAATATAATCGACATAACAACGGGCAGGCCAAGTCCTCCTTTCCGGATGATCGCACCTAAAGGAGCGCCAATAGAAAACAGGATAAGACAGGATACCGACAGGGTGAATTTACGGTTAAGCTCTATAATATATCTTCTTATATTTTTCTGGTATGTTTTGTATTCCTCTGTCCGGCTAACCAATGTTTCTGACACTGATCTTGCTTCACTCATCGCATAGCTAATAGCAGAGGAGCGGTCTTTCTCAGGGATAATTTCAGTCAGGGTCTTATTATAAGACCGAATCTTTTGTTTTGGTATTACAGGTAGTTTCTGATTCGAATATCCATAGAGCTTAAAGGTTGGAAGCAGATAGGTAGCCACCTCTTTTGCTGTACTGTCTGATTGCTTGCCGACCGAGTCCCGGTAATATCTGAGCTGCTTTAAGTTGAGCATAGCGTAATTGCTCTTAAACAGGCTCTCATCGGTCCTTGTCATTTTGAATGCAGACAGGTCGAACTTTTGCTCGGTTTCTTTAAATCTTACCCGGGTGAAACGCTGACGTGGGTTATACCCTTTGTCTCCCGGTGTTTCAAGGTACCTGACTCCATCTTTAAGGAGGAGTACAAGTGTCTGATCGTTGTCGATCTTATACATCAGCCCGGTTTTGGCAAGGATGGTTGCTACATTTCCGTCGGTACTTTTCTGATCGTAGATCAGCACATTATGAAGGGTGCGTCCGTCAGGGTCTTTTTTCTGAACCCTTATAGAATAGCCGTCCAGGCTGCTGTTAAATACTCCTTCTTCGATCAGGAACGCGGCTTTCTGATTTCTTACATCATATAAAAGCGACCCCATCTTCAGATTTGCGACGGGCAGCATATAGTCGGAGAATAGAAATGCACCTATGCTGAGCATACTGACCAGGACAATGAGGGGCATCATTGCTTTTTGCAGGGATATGCCGGCCGACTTTATGGCAACAAGCTCGTAGTTTTCTCCAAGGCTGCCGAAGGTCATGATAGAAGAGAGAAGCATCGCTAAAGGCAGGGCCATTGCTACGTTGGTAGCTGAAGCATACCAGAGCAACTGAAGGATCACGTACCATTCGAAACCTTTTCCTATGAGATCATCGATGTATTTGAAGAGAAATAGCATCAACAATACGAACATCACAATGAAAAAGGTCACAATAAACGGACGTATGAACGCCTTTACTATGAGCAAATGAACTTTCTTCACCGTGCAAAATTAGCGATTTTTATCCGCTTACACCCCTAAGACGCGTATTAAATACTGAATCTGATTGTCCCAGATAAGTTTTCTTTCATCAATGCTATCTTCAGGCGCAAAGTCAGTTATAGCCAGAGCGACATCGTTGGTGAGTTCATCCTGGAGGACTTCCATTTCGAAATAATGCTGGGGGTCGTCGTCCAGCCATTTAAACCTGACAAGCTTATTTTCTTTTGAAGTAACGAGTTTGGCTTTGTGTTCTTCCCCGTCCCATATAAAGATAAATATCTGATCCCTGTATATTACCTCATCTGCAAACCACTGTGACAGGCCATTTGGCTCACTTAAGAAGCCGAACAGGATTTTTGGTGATGAGTTAACTTCGTATTCTAGTGTAATCTTCTTTTTTTCAGACATTTCTTGTGGGGTATAAGTTACCGCAGTGCTTTTTTTAGATTTATTTTCTAAAGAAAAGTATTTTAAACTATATTTGCAACTCAATTTTGAAAGGGTATTCCCATATATCCTTTGGATTGAAGAATCACGGCGGGGTAGCTCAGATGGTTAGAGCGCAGGATTCATAACCCTGAGGTCGGCAGTTCGATCCTGCTCCCCGCTACTTGGTTAAAAGGCTCTTACGACGGAAAGTTGTAAGAGCCTTTTTCTCTTTTAACTAAAGAGAATTCATGCAGCCTTCTGATCCAGACTTTCCCGTAAAAGATAATTTTTTAAGTCTTCATTAGCTGCTTAAGCCTTCCCTGATAGGATTGATAGTAGTTTCGTTTGGTTGTATCGTCGAGGAAAGAGGCGTTAACTAACTGTTCAATCTGCCCGGAATCAGACAGCATTAATCCGAGTGTAGTTTTAAAGGCCTTATCACTGATCTCAGCTTCCCTGGCCAGAATCGAAAATTGATAATTTATTTTACCTTGAGCAAGATTCCGGGGTAATAATCCGTCATCAAGTGCAAAATCCTTGTCGTTGATATGAATTCGACTATTCAGCAGATCATAAGCCGGACTTAACCTGTAGTCACCGAAGGGGGTTTCCAGCAGTGAAAAGTTTTTATAGTGAGCATCCCCATTAGAGAACAGGTAATTAAATAACAGAACTTTCAGCAGTTTGGGAGCCTCTACCTTGTAAGCCGGAACATATTTCTTCATCAGCGTGAATAGTTCAAGGTAGTTTCCTGTGTATTTATAATGATCGCCGTGAGTGTAGGGAGTTAATCCGGCCAGCGAGGCAAAATCATCCTGTGCAAGCTTACCGTCTTTTCCGATATCAAAGCGTTTGGTAATATAAGCTGGTTTGCCATCGCTGAAAAATATCAACGCATTTTCCGCTGTCTCGATACCGTATATTTGCCGGGCGATCTGCATGGTCAGGTGCTCATTAGCCGGCATCTGATCGGGCTTTCTGCCGGCTCCCGGAATAGGTTTCAGTATGTAAGAGCCTTGTTCTTTCTCGTTGATAAGGCGCAGTTTGTTCTTTTCGAGGGCAAGGGCGAATTTCTCCTGTACACCTGATATAGATATATGAATCCGATTTCTTTCAAACAGATCATGGGTTTCCGGATCAGCGACGGGAGAATTATAAGGTAAAATATGGCTCACCTTTTTTCCTCCAAAAACCCGGTTCAGGCAGGCTTGGCTGTAGGTGCTGTAACCGGGGGCTAAAGTTCCGGGACAATTTGTGATTTGCGGCAAGTTCATTGTTGTTCGATTTTAATAACCCTGACAGCTCCTATAGCATCATATTTTGCAGCAGCCATTAAGAGTCCGAAATGATCGCTCTGGTCGATGCGGTTCAGTTTGCAAACAACTTGCTTATTAGAACCCTCAGGAAGCATGTTGAAAAAAAAAGGGAACAGAAAATTTGAGTGGTACGTTTCTGCCGTTTTAGGGAGTGTAAGACTGATTCCGGGCTTATTGCTATCATCCAGCCACGAGCGATGATACTTAAAGGTGAAAGATCCATCATCATGCTGGGTCAGTACTCCCGCTTCTTCTCCTTTAAATAATACCTTCGCTTTTCTCATGAATCAGCTGATATGTCCTTTACTTTTAACGTTACTTCCAATCCTAAAGCATCGGCAATTTTTTGCACCGTAGCAAGGGTAGGATTTCCCTTTCCGCTTTCGAATTGTTTCAGTGTTCTCAATCCAACTCCTGAGAGTTCCGCTATCGTTTCCTGCGTTACCCGGAGAGATGTTCTGCGCTCCTTTATTGCATTTATTATATCTTTAAAGTGCATTTTAATGCTCTATTATTGCGTGAAATAGCAGGTTTTAAGTAAAGGTCATAAATAAGTGCATTTAAATGCACTATTTCTCACTATTTTAAACAATAATAAATGTCTCTTTAGTAAAAGTGCTTTTTATTGCACTTTTCCTGGGGCTATTAGATTTGATAAATTTGCGTATCAGGGTAAGTTATATTCTCTTAAGTGAGATGGTTTATGAACGCGGCTTTAAACATCCACGAATCAAAATTATGGGACTAACAATTTCTGGGAGTAATAAACGCGCGTTCCCCTGAACAGAATAAACCCTCAAATTCAACGCTGTATACACCTATCCAATTCCAACACTAAACCCTCCCAAAGTCCACGTTTTTGATACTAACTGTGGTATTTTAGTTGTTTTTCTATCCCTTTAGTAAAGCAACACTCCCCAAAATTCCTCTCCTCCGCCATGTCAGTTTTCTTCTACCGCGCTCTTTTTCTGCTATTTATATCCTTTACAAATTAATCTTTTTGCTT
>JBQGEO010000344.1:0-3815 GCA_052039655.1 Pararcticibacter sp. | reverse complement strand
ATTTTAAGGGAAGACCGCGACATTCAATTATATGAGCACTTTGCCTCTGAAACTCAAGGTCGGCGCAACTTACCCGGTTACGGACTGATTGTTCTGGACGGTCAGGATTTGCTTCAGCTTGTCACCGGGAAGCTGAATGAGGTAGCGGGGGAGGAGAATGTTGTCGTGGCCGGACTGGGAAATAAGGGATCAAGAGTACGTGATTATACTCCTACGCCCGTTTCCGAATCGCCTTTTCTCGATAAGGAATTGCTTGCCAGTACCGGCGGTGGCGATTTGTTTGCACAGTATCTTGAAAAAGAACTATGTCCCTGGCTACGGCAAACGTATCCTCAAATTAAAAAGTGGGGCATTGCCGGTCATTCCCTTGGGGGACTGGAGGTGGTGAATATCCTGCTAAAGCAAACGCATTTGTTTCAATATTATATTTGCATCGAACCAAGCCTTTGGTATGATGAACATAACCTTCTGGACGAGGCGAAGAGGCTTTTATCCGGCGATAGCTATAATCATGTTTGTTTCTTCCTGGCAGTTGCAGATAGTGTGGGCAAGCACCTTTCCGTGCCGGAGATCAGGGACGACCATAGCAAAAAAGGGAATATCATAAGGCCAAATGTTGAGTTCGCCGACTATCTTAAAGGACTGAAGGATAAGATCTATTTTCAGTGGAAGTATTATCCTGAAGAAAATCACTTTTCGATACTCGAACCCGCATTCAGGGACGCATTGTTATGGATGTTCCATAAGTAGGCAGGAGCCATGCCGAAGTGCTTTTTGAAGGCATACGAGAAGTGGGACAGGTTCTCAAACCCAAGATCCTGATAGATCTCCGATACGTTCCTTTTTTTTTCTGAAAGAATAAAAAAGGCTTCTTTCAGACGGCGTTCCTGTAACCAGCGATGTGGCGAAACATGAAAGATTTTTTGAAAGTCACGTTTGAAGGTAGCGAGGCTACGGCCGGTTAAGTATGCGAACCTGTCGAGCGATACATTGAAATGATAATGTTGCATCATAAAAGCTTCCAGGTCTATTTTGCCGGGCTCCGTGAAATCAAATAAAATGTTCTTTACTTCCGGGTTTACTTTTAAGAGCAACTGAACTGCCTCCCGCACCTTCAGGTCCATAATTATTTGTTGTTCATCCTCAGGAAGCTGCAGGTATACCAGAAGCGAATCCATATAACTTTTATACAGAGCATGTTCCCGGAGTACTATGACAGAGTGCGTACTGTCTTTTACCTTGTCAGGCTGAATTTTCCATTCTTCACTTAGTTTTCTTAGAGTTTCCTGATCCAGGTATACCGACAGTGATTTAAATTCTCCCGTCTGAGGAGGTTGTTTGACGAACCTGGCAAGACGGTTTCGCCGGCTCAGCCGGTAGTCGCCTTCCTTAAAAATATAGCGGTTCACTCCGTCAGTAACCGTTAAAGTCCCTGCTATCTGCAAACTAAACACGTGTTCGGGAATAAATTGTTCGCCTTCCCTGCTTCTCGCAAAATAGCAACTGTAGAGGATCTTTGATTTTTTCATTTGTCCGCTCATACCTGATTTCGAAAGTGGAGACGCAGCAAAACTGCTGTCTCCACAATTATAGAATTTTTTAAGAATATTTATTATTCCAGAATTGCCTTTGGCTCAAGATACGATTCGAGACCGTAAACTCCATATTCCCGGCCAATTCCCGACTGTTTAAACCCACCAAAGGGAACATTTGGGTCATGACTTAATGAGTTGACTGAAACGCGACCTGCGTCGATACGTGCGGCGATGCGTTTTGCCTTTTCCGCATCACGACCTTGTATATAGGCAGCAAGACCATACCTGGTGTCATTTGCTATGCTGACAGCTTCTTCTTCGTTACGATAAGTAATCACAGAAAGAACGGGACCGAAGATTTCTTCCCGCGCAATGCGCATCGTGTTTGATACATGAATAAAAACCGTTGGTTTTACAAAATTTCCGTCTTCCAGTCCTTCCGGTTTTCCCAGCCCGCCTGTCAGGATCTCCGCACCTTCTTCTATTCCCGAGCGGATATAATCCTGAACTTTGTTGTATTGCTTTTCGTTTAGCAACGGACCTATACTGGTGTCAGCGTCCCGTGGATCGCCCACCTTGAATTGCGAAACAGCTTCTATTAACAGCGGTTTTATTTCCTCCAGTCTGTCTTCGGGCACTAATAGTCTGCTTGCGGCTATGCAGGCTTGCCCGCTGTTCATAAATGCTGCAGTAACACTCAATTTAATCACCTCGGGTAGGTCAGCGTCGTTTAAAATGATGTTTGGCGATTTGCCCCCGAGTTCAAGTGTTATTCGTTTCATCGTTTCGGCTGCGTTCTTTGCAATTGTTTTCCCGGTAGCGGTCGAGCCTGTAAAGGATATTTTAGCGACGTCAGGATGCAGCGTAATCTCTTCACCCACTACTGTGCCCAGACCTGTAACAATGTTTACAACACCTTTCGGAAGCCCTGCTTCGTGAAGACATTGGCTGATCACCTGTGTCTGAAGAGCGCTGAATTCGCTCGGTTTAATTACCGCAGTGCAGCCAGCGGCGATGGCGGCAGACAACTTACTGCATATAAAACTATTGCTGGCATTCCATGGTGTGATGATACCTGCTACGCCTACCGGAGTTTGGATGACAGTGGATGTCCCAATCTTCCGGCTGAATGAATATTCCTGCAGCAAACTGATGTTGGCGCGGATCGCGCCAACTGCATTCAGAAAACTTGCAGTGGCAAATTGCAGAGGCGCCCCGTATTCGAGTATCATTATATCAATTAACTCCTGCTTATGGACAGACATAGCCTTAGCAATTCTTTCCAGATATTCAATCCGCTCTTTTCTTGTGGTAAAACGGAATGACGCGAAAGCTTCCTTCGCAGCTGCAATAGCACGCTGTGCGTCAGTGGCATCGGCCAGTATTACTTTGCCTAATAATTTGTGATTTACCGGGCTCAGGAGCTCAAATGTTTCTGTTCCGTGAGGAATTACAAATTCCCCGTTAATATAAATTTTGTCAACTGTTGTCATTTTGCGAATATTTATCTGTGAATTACGACTACAAAAGTAGCAGGGGTGGAGAGCGGCAGTTTTGTTATTTGGTTCATACTGCTTTGTTATGTAGCTCAACTTTGCCGATCAGTTTTATTTTTTGCACATAATTTCAATTTACTTACCTTGGCCCTGGTAATCTTTTATCATGTTTTTCTCAGTCAGCGGAAATTTTGTAGATATAGATTCTGAAAGGATCTATCCGGCAAAGGTCAATATTGCTGATGGAAAGATCAGCTCTGTTGAGAGCATCCAGACCCCGGTGCCCGATCGCTTTATTATTCCAGGTTTTATCGATGCTCACGTTCATATTGAGAGTTCCATGCTGATTCCTTCAGAGTTTGCGAGACTGGCTGTGGTTCATGGAACAGTTGCAACGGTAAGCGATCCGCATGAAATTGCAAACGTATGCGGTATCAGAGGCATCGAATTTATGATAGAGAACGGGAAAAGCGTTCCTTTTAAATTCTGTTTCGGTGCTCCTTCATGTGTTCCTGCCACATCATTTGAGACCTCAGGTTACTCAATTGATTCAACTGATATAGAGAATCTTCTGAAGAATGAAGATGTAGGATATCTCACTGAGGTGATGAATTACCCCGGAGTACTTACAGCAGATCCGGACCTGATGAAGAAGCTGGGGCACGCGCGCCGTCTTGATAAACCTATTGACGGACATGCTCCTGGCCTGGCAGGTGACGACCTAGTGCAGTACGCGGCTGCGGGCATTACAACAGATCATGAGTGTTCATCACGAGAAGAGGCC
>JBQGEO010000343.1:0-9341 GCA_052039655.1 Pararcticibacter sp. | reverse complement strand
GAGAAATCGAATCATGGCCCCTGGCTCCTGAACGGACAGGCGACAGGATTTTAATCTGCCAGGATGATTTTAACTCGGTATATGCAACTATAAAATCACCAGTTTCCCTGTTTTTTGAAGTGGAAGAGCGTCCTATCGATGTAATTGACCTTTCTTCGGCGATGCTTGACCATTATGGCTTTTTAATTCTGTCAAAAGTATCGGCAACTTTTATTTTTGCTTACAGCCCGGAAAGCAAATTGAACATTTTCACTGCCCGGATACAGATAAAAAACTGAAAGCGCTGCTTTTATTGTTAGAAAATTCTTGCTATATTAGTTTTTATAGAAAAGGGTTTTTTAATAACCATGTATTGATGATCTTATATCATCATTATACATATCTGAGTTTAGAACAATGCATTTTGGTAAAATTGTAAAAGGAGTGGCTCATGCGCAGGGGTATTCAGCGGAAGATCTGGCGGTGTTGCTTGAGTGTACGGGCAGGGAAGTATTGGAACTTTACGAAAAGAAAGAATGGACGTCGGGTAATATAAAAGCGGCATCAGTTGCGCTGGAATATAATTTCGGAAAGTATCTTGACTATAATTTACCATTCAACTTTGCAGAAGGGTCTTCGGACTCCAAGCCTGAAGAATATCTGATCACCGTAAAATATACAAAGGGAAAGGAACATCTGCTTAAATTCTGGCTTCACAAAATGTCCCTTGTCGCCAGGGCAATAGGACTGGAACTGAACAGATAAGGAAACCGGGGCAAACATTCTGCTTTCGTTATTGCTTTGTTGGACAATACCAATCGATGTATTGAAAGATGAAGGGTTGGAATGCTGTTGTTTTGTTTATGGCGCTGAGCGCTGGCTTGATAGTAGCGAACTTATATTACTGTCAGTCTCTGATTCCTCTTATTGCCAATGACTTTCGTGTCCGGGACAGTCTTTAATGAATATCACAGTTCTGATGTGACAAACATCATATTTACTTTATCATTAATAGCCTATTATTGCGCCGTAATAAATTACTGTTAATGAAATATAAAATTGGTGTTTCCCTGTTGATCCTGTCATTGTTTACAGGGATTATTCAAGCATCGGAAAAACTTTCTTCAGACACTACTATTATGAATTACTCTGCGTTTAAGCGGAGTGTGGCAATCAACGGCTTGATGCAAACCCGGTATGTTTACTCCCTGACGGATAATGTGAATATAAATGGTGTGCATTTCGATGACGATAACACCAGCATCTCGCACAATACCAACAGCTTTCTCATGAGAAGAGTAAGGGTTAACACAAGGGCGACTATCAATGATCATTTTGATGCAGCTATTCTTATCAATCTCGCTGAGTTTTCGGGGAATACCACGAACCGGGTCTTAGAGAATGCATTCATCAGGTATCACAAAAGCAAGTCTTTTAATATAATGGCCGGCCAGTTCAGGCCTTTCTTCGGGCCAGAGGACATGCTCCCGGCAGATATTATTAAATCACTGGATTACTCGAACCAGTATAACTTGTTTAGTAACAGCGGATGGCAAAGTTTCCAGATTGGGGTCGCTGTTTACGGGGATCTGAATACAAACGGTAAACTTCCTTTTCATTATTATGCCGGTGCTTATAACGGAAATAACCGCAACCAGCCCCTTGATAATGACGACAGAAAGAACTACTACGGACGCCTGGAAGCTGATCTTGCAAAGAACGTGAGAATCGGAATTAACGCAGCACAGGGAAGCTGGACAGATCAGAAGGGACATGCGTGGGGTGGCGACATCTCAGCGATTATGCCGCTTGCCAAATGTTTTAAGTTTGAATTGATCAGCGAATATAAAGAGGGTACCAACTTTGCCGAATTTGCCGCTGCTCCGGCAGCTGAAAAACGAGCTGTCGGCGATTATTACAACCGGGGATTCTATGTGTTCCCTAATTTTAGGTATGAATGCAATATGCCGAGACTTCGTTCTATTGAGTTTTCTTCAAGATATGAATATCTCCAGGAAAATTACAAAGTGAATGATAATCTGAGGCAGACTGTTACGCCGATGGTAAGCTTTGAATTTGCCGACGATTATTATGCACGGATTGAAGTGGGCTGCATGATCGATATGTTCAAGCATGACATTGCTAATACGGCCCAATATTCTCAC
The DNA here is from genome assembly GCA_052039655.1 of Pararcticibacter sp. Lineage (GTDB taxonomy): Bacteria > Bacteroidota > Bacteroidia > Sphingobacteriales > Sphingobacteriaceae > Arcticibacter. The sequence goes on along the minus strand of JBQGEO010000343.1, from coordinate 7,197 downwards.
AACACGGGAGTTGTGCAGTTGCAGGTAAGGTTTTAATTGGCTGTTGGCTATTGGGAGATAGTGTTTCGTTATCGACTCAGAATAAAGAGGGGGCTTCAGCTTAGCTGAACCCCCTTTTACTTTGTTTTGGGCTGATAGCTATTAGCTAATTGCCAACAGCTAATAGCTAACCGCTGAATGCCGATTGCCAAAAGCCCGCTTAGATCATTTGCACACTGCGTTTAACAAACTCGGTGAGGTCAGAGCCTGTAAGCATTCCCTGTGAAAGGAGTGCCAGGTCGAAGGCTTGCTTTGCCAGTTTGCTCTTTTCTTCTTCGTCTTCAGTGTTAACAATCCGGCTTATCAGCGGATGGTTGCCGTTTACGGCTACCTTGTAGTTGTCGGGAAGAGAACCATAGAAGCCCATGCCCCCGCCCATTTGAGCCATGTCTTTCATCCGGCGCATAAATTCGTCCATGGTAACATGAACCGGGAGTTCATCCGGGCTAAGGCTTTCAACTTCGACTTTCATGTTTGGCTTGCTGATAGCTTTCTCAAATAATCCTTTTACCTGGCTGGTTTGCTCTTCTGTTAACACATGGGCCGGATTATCTTCTTTGACAATCAGCTTATCTACAACATCTGAATCCACACGTTTGAGAGAGGTTTTCTCAAGTTTTTGTTCGAGGTGACTGATGAAATGACTATCAATAGGAGAGTTTAACAGGAGTACATCATAACCTTTATTATTGGCTGACTGGATGAAAGCATCCTGCTTTGCGGCGTCATTGCTGTACAGATATACTACCTGGTCGTTTTTGTCTGTTTGGAGTGGCTTTACCTTTTCCTGGTATTCATTAAAGGTATATAATTCATTTTTTGTGTTGACCAAAAGTGCATAGTCCTTTGCTTTTTCATAGAACTTGTCTTCACTGATCATTCCGTATTTTACGAAGATCCCGATATCCTGCCATTTTTGCTCAAACTCTTTCCTGTCTTTCTTAAAGAGCTCGGATAGCTTATCTGCCACTTTTTTAGTGATATAGCTATTGATCTTTTTAACGTTGCTGTCGGCCTGAAGAAAACTTCTGGATACATTGAGCGGTATGTCGGGAGAATCGATCACACCGTGGAGCAGCATCAGGAATTCAGGTACAATATCTTTTACCTCGTCTGTGATAAACACTTGGCGGGAAAATAATTTGATCTTGTTTCGCTGAAGGTCAAAATCGTTCTTAACCTTCGGAAAGTACAGGACTCCCGTTAAGTTGAACGGATAATCAACATTCAGGTGGATCCAGAATAAAGGATCTTCGGAGAAAGGGTAGAGCTCTTTATAGAAAGCGAGATAATCTTCATCTTTCAGATCGGCCGGAGCTTTTGTCCATATCGGAGAGGTGTTGTTTATAATGTTGTCTGTCTCTACCGATTTGTATTTGGGTTTTCCTTCTTCGTCTTCTCCATCAGGCTCTGACTCTGTTTTTGTTCCAAACTTAATTGGTACTGGAAGGAAACGGCAATATTTGTCGAGAATTTCCTGCAATTTATATTTGCTCAGGAATTCTTCCGATTCGCTGTTGATATAGAGGGTGATGTCAGTTCCTCTTTCTGTCCGTGATCCTTCGGTTATCTCAAATTCTGTACTGCCGTCGCAAATCCATCTTGCAGGTTCTGCTCCGTCCTGGTACGAGAGGGTTTGAATCTCCACTTTGTCTGCAACCATGAAGGCTGAATAAAAGCCTAAACCAAATTTCCCGATCAGTTCATTTGCGTCTTTCGCTTCCTTGAATTTTTCGACAAATTCAGTAGCCCCCGAGAACGCAATCTGGTTGATGTACTTCTTTATTTCTTCTGCTGTCATACCAATTCCGCGGTCGGAAATGGTGATGGTCTTTGCTTCTTCATTAAAAGCAATTTCAACTCTCAGGTCACCCAGTTCGCCTTCGTACTGCCCGAGGGAAGAAAGGCGTTTAATCTTTTGTGTTGCGTCGACTGCATTAGACACAAGTTCTCTCAGGAATATCTCATTGTCTGAGTATAAAAACTTCTTAATGATGGGGAAAATGTTTTCGGTATGAATCGAAATCGTTCCTTTTTCTTGCATAATATTTTGAAATTTTTGCTTTCTTTTTTGCTGCTTGTATCAAGGTGTGTTCCAAAACGAGAGGGATTGACATTTTGACAGAATGTTATAAGAATTAAGTGTTAAGTTATAAGTGTTAAGTTATAAGTATGAGATAGAGGTTTAGACATAAGAGTTTATACGAAATTATATCTTATTTCTTTTTGCCGGGGCAGTCTTTGCAGCGTTTGCCTTTTTTGTATTTTTTGCAGCACTTCTTGTGGAGGCAGCATAAAAGCGAGGTTCCTATGCCTTTTTGTTGGGACGGGTCAGTAGGGACTGAAATTCTGTCTTCTGCAAAAAAATCAATTGTGCACGTTTTCATTCAGACAATGGTATTGTGAGTATGGAGCTATCCGGGATGAGGACGGCTCCATGCTTATGGATATTAATCTTTAACGTTATTTTGGATTTTATAGTTTGCCTGTTAGCTGATTTCCAGGTATAGCTTTGCTTTCAATTCCTCGGAAAGATCCTTAGTGACCGAAATAATATCGTCCGCCACGTGGGCGTTGTTAGTAATTACTTTGTCTGCAGAGGCTTTGTAGGGGAGAAGGTAGGCATTGTAAGCAGGCAATACATGGTTTACCCACTGGTACATAATCATATCGTGTGTATAGCCTCTTTCCGCCATATCACGCTTCAGTCTTCTGTTTAAGGTTATTTCTTCTTCGGCGTCGAGAAAGATACGTAAATCAAAAAGGGAAGCGATCTCTTTAAAGTGGAAAATAAAAAGGCCTTCAACGATAATGATTGGTGCAGTACTGATTGTCAGCATTCGTGCGGCTTCCTCAGAAACATTGAAGGTATATTCTTTTTTCTCTATAGTACCGCCTGTAAGAACCGTATTCAGATCGGTGAGTAATTTCTGATCGTCTATACATTGCGGGAGATCAAAATTAACCCAGCCATTTTCATCCAGAGGCTGCTGATCTATAGGTCTGTAGTAATCATCCTGAGATATCAGGGATATTTGTTTTTTCTCGAAGTAATTCAGAAAACATTTGAGGAAGAAGGTTTTACCAGATCCGCTTCCACCGGCAATTCCTATTACAAAGGGTTTATTCATTGGGGACACCATAATCAATAGTTACCTGAAATCTCTTGTCTAATGCCCCAAGCAAATCGGCAGTTGCCTTCGTTATAACGATGATCACATCTTTCGTTGTTTCGTTCTCCGTGTATTTACCCACTACCTTGGTAAAGGTGCTTTTTCCGGTCATCGGATTGGTTATTTTAATTACAGTACCTACAGGTGCCGTTTTATGCAAAGCGAGCATTTTTGTGCTGTCCAGATACTGATCGGCTATCCACACCGCAATTCCGCGCTCTGAACGCTCGGTCAAACCGTAACGGTTGGTATGTATCCTGGTATTGTCAGCTGCTGCAGTGTCGGTTTCTGCCGGCTTTATAACAGGGGTGTCAGGAGTTACTGCGGCGGCCTGTTCCCCAATCGCCTGCCCTGTCGTTATTCCCTGTTTTACTTTAATGATCTGCCCTACGCTGAGGCTGTTGCTCCTCAGGTTGTTGATCTTCTTTATTTCCTCAACGGAGGTATTAAATCTCCTTGCGATAGCAAAAAGCGTTTCTTTAGGGCCAACCTTATATTCTATAAAGTTGTCGGCCGGAAGATCATTGGAGCGGGAAGTACCTGTTATACCTGATACAAATGGCCTGCCAGTGGGGATTCTCAATGTAATGCCAGGCTGCAGGGTTTTAATTTTATTTACTTCCATAATGTCTTTTGGGTGAACATTATAGAGCCTGCCAATGGAATAAAAATTTTCTTTTGCTGCTACTTTATGTAAAATTACTTGTTTGCCATTGTCATTTTCCACACCTACCGAGTCCCTTAAGTTTTTGCTGAAAGCCTGTGAAGCGAAAATAATGCAAAGAATTGCCAGTATAGAACGCATTTACTTTTCCTCTTATTTTTACGATTGCAATTATACTAAATACGAAACAAATTCCTGTTTCTTATTCCTTATACAGAACAAATGATTATGCTGAATAAAAAACGCTTCAGGATTGATTTTTTGTATATCGCGCTCCAGAAATTCATCAAGTATAACCTTATCACCTTCTGTGATAATCAGTTTTTGTGAAAAAAGATTGTCCTGATGCAGATGAAAAGAGAAAAACGTTTTTCCGTTCAGCCCGCAGGACAGCACTGGGCCTGCTACATTTTTAGGGAGGCTGTCTGCTTGCCGGGTGCTGATATCAGGCAGAATAATATCGCGGGATACGGGAACCGGCTTTTCGATCCCGTATTGTAAAGTGGAGCCGTCGGCAGCAGATGTTAGTTCGAACGTTAATGGCTGAACCGATGGATTGAAAGTTATTAAACCGGAGGGTGAGACATCGTGCAGCGTTTTATTATAGTGCTGCCAGATTGTTTTCCCTTCTCCGTTTATAGCTATCATTCCTTTATGTTCCGGAGTTTGCTCTGACATGTATCCATGCAGAAGAACGATGCCGTCTGACACTCTGTCCAGTCCCCAGTTCCAGCTATCAGCTACAATGATATCTTTAAACAATGTTTTACCGGAAGCATAGTCGAAAGCGGAAAATGCAGCAATATGCTTATCTGCATCCCTTACCTCTACTGCGACAATATTTAATTTGTCATCGGTTTCAATCTTCCAGATAATGCCGTCAAACTTTTGCCGGAGGGATGGTTTTAATGTATATTTAGTACGTGAATAATCCATTGAATATGATTTACAATCCTTGTTTTCGCTTTTGCAAAAGTAGTCTTTCTGGCTTTATGCTCTTCATAACGTTACTGTTTTCGTCCTGGGCGTTTGGTCAGGAGGGTTCAAAAGTATACCTGTTTGATATGAAGGAGGAGATCGGACCCTCGGCATGGCGGCTGACCAGGAAAGCCTTTCAGAATGCGGACGAAGCAAAGGCTTCGGTTGTATTTATCAGGATGAATACATTCGGTGGAATGGTTGATTATGCTGATTCCATCCGGACCCGTATCCTGAATGCACGACAGAAAACAGTTGTTTATATTGACAATAACGCGGCTTCGGCCGGGGCGCTGATTGCGCTTGCATGCGACAGGATTTACATGAAGAAAGGAGCGGGGATAGGTGCGGCAAGCGTGGTAAACCCAAAGGGGGAAATCATGCCTGAGAAATACCAGTCGTACATGCGGGGCCTGATGAGGGCTACAGCTGAGGCGAAAGGGAGAGACCCCAGGATAGCAGAAGCATTTGTGGATCCGGATGTAGCAATACCGGGCGTCAACGAGAAGGGCAAGGTTCTCACGCTGACGAGCAGGGAGGCTGTTAAGGCCGGTTTCTGTAAAGCGGAAGTATCTGACCTCAGTGAAGTGCTGAACGCAGAGGGTATTGACAGTTCGCTCGTGGTTACCCACCATGTAAGTGTTATAGACCGTATTATCGCATTTCTGATCAATCCTGCTGTAAGCGGGATATTGATTCTTCTTATCATCGGAGGAATTTACTTCGAAATGCAGTCGCCCGGAATCGGTTTTGCGCTTCTTGTGGCGGTTGTGGCGGCATTGCTGTTCTTTGCCCCTTTGTACCTGGAAGGGCTGGCCGCCCATTGGGAAATCGGGTTGTTTTTAATAGGTGTTATTTTGCTTCTGCTGGAGATCTTTGTCATACCCGGGTTTGGTGTGGCAGGAATTATGGGAATAATATGTATTATTGGCGGACTGGTGTTAAGTCTGGTATTAAACGACTGGTTCGATTTTACCGTAACCGGATCGGAACAAGTAAGCAGTGCGGCTATGTTAGTAATGGGTTCTATGGTATTGGCGGTTGTGGTATGTGTTTTTGTAGGGAAATCACTTCTTAAAACCCCTGTTTTTCAGCGGCTTGTTCTTCAGGATGAGCAGCGGTCGCAAATGGGCTATGTAAGCGGAAGGCAAAGGGACGAAGTGCTCAACAAAGCCGGTTATGCAAAAACGGATATGAGGCCTTCGGGAAAGATAGAGATAGAGGGAAAGTGGTATGATGCGGTTGCTATTGACGGGTATATAGAGAAAGGCACAGAAGTTGTTGTAGAAAAACAGGAGAATTACAATGTTTTTGTAAGAAAGAAAAACTCTTAAAACCTTCTTATAAGCAGATTGGTTTTTCTATTAAATTTTACATATCACAATATATTATGAAAGCAGAAGAAATCGGACTTGAAGAAGTAAAAGTCAGACCTATAGTTGATCAGTTGAATGACCTCCTGGCGAATTACCACATTCATTATCAGAAATTGAGAGGATGTCATTGGAATGTACGGGGGAAAAGTTTTTTTACCCTTCATGCCAAATTTGAGGAACTCTATACGAATGCGATTGAATCTATCGATGAACTGGCTGAACGTATCCTGACCCTTGGAAAAGCTCCTTTAAGTACTTACCAGGAATATATAAATGAAGCGAGGATAAAGGAGATTAAGACCGTAGGAGTAGAGGATGTGAAACTGGTGGAGGCAATCCTTGAAGACTTTGCAACATTGATTGAAATTGAGAGGGAGATCATGGAATCCACGGCTGAGAGCGGCGATGATGGAACCAATGACATGATCAACCGGTTTATGCAGTTTAAGGAAAAGAATACCTGGATGCTGAGAGCTTTCTGCAGCAGGGATTAATATTAAATTTATACAAAAAGAGCCGGCGGATTTCCGCCGGCTCTTTTTGTATAAATTATTTAAGTATAGAAATAAACATATCGTGTTTTATATCGTGAAACAAATCCCCTTATCTTAAACCGCTGTTAATCAGGTAAGACCTGAGTTTCTTTTTTGCCCTGAAAAGTTTTGTTTTAACAAGGTGTAGGGGTAGTTCAAGTTTTGTGCAGATCTCCTGGTACGTCATTTCTTCCTTATAAAAATAGGTCACTATTTTATTTGATACAGGGTCTAGCCGGGCTATTTGCGAATACAGCAGCCTGTCGATTAGTTTCCTGTCGAGAATATTGTCAGGAGACTGGCTCGAACTGTTCATTGCGAATAGTTCATCTGCATCATTCTGGAAAGTGGAGAGTGCACATGTGTTTGATTCTACTCTTCTCGGAAGCTTCCGGTAGTGATCGATGAGCAGGTTGGTTGCTAGTTCGCAGAGA
>JBQGEO010000342.1:0-7919 GCA_052039655.1 Pararcticibacter sp. | reverse complement strand
TCAAACCGCTTTGCCTGAATTTCCCTTGCCCTCATTACACGTTCACGTATTGCTTCGCTGCTTTCGGCAGGCCGGTCTGAAGAAAGTTCTGTAAAATTCACAGGAGTAACCTCTACATGAAGATCAATGCGGTCAAGGAGGGGACCGGATACCTTACTCAGATATTTTTGAACAGCTCCGGGCGGACAAGTACATTCCTTATCCGGGTGATTGTAATATCCGCAGGGACAGGGGTTCATAGAAGCGATCAGCATGAAACTGGCGGGATAGTCGACTGTAAGCCGCGACCGCGAAATCGTTACCCGGCGTTCTTCCAGCGGCTGGCGCATTACTTCGAGCACCGACCTTTTAAACTCCGGCAGTTCATCCAGGAATAATACACCGTTGTGTGCAAGGGAAATTTCACCAGGTTGGGGATAGGCTCCGCCGCCAACGAGAGCGACGTCGCTTATAGTATGATGGGGCGACCGGAAAGGCCGGATGGTCATAAGAGAATCAGTAGCGGAGAGTTTACCTGCTACGGAATGAATCTTGGTAGTTTCGAGAGCCTCATGAAGATTTAAAGGAGGCAGTATAGTGGGGAGCCGCTTGGCGAGCATTGTCTTGCCCGACCCCGGCGGACCGATCAGTATGGCGTTATGTCCTCCCGCAGCAGCTATTTCAAGAGCTCTCTTGATGTTTTCCTGGCCCTTTACGTCGGCAAAATCCGTTTTATAATTATTGATATTGCTGAAAAACTCATCCCGGGTGTCGACAACAGTAGGTTTTAAGGAGCCAGCCCCTTTGAAGAACTCTATCACCTGGAGAAGATTTTCCGCGCCGTAGATTTCAAGATCACTTACAATGGCCGCTTCTCGGGCATTGGCTTTAGGTAAAATTATGCCTTTGAACTTTTCCTTTCGCGCCTGAATAGCTATGGGCAAAGCTCCCCTGACAGGCTGAATACTACCGTCGAGAGACAACTCTCCCAGGATAAGATATTCCCCGGTCGGTGCGCCTTCGAGCTGGCCTGAGGCGCTCAGGATACCGATTGCAATGGCGAGATCGTAGGAAGAACCTTCTTTCCGGATATCAGCGGGAGCAAGGTTTACAACAATCTTCTGGCGGGGCATATGATACTGGCAGGTATTGACCGCGCTTTCTACACGAAGCATGCTTTCGCGCACAGCATTATCAGGAAGTCCTACGATGTAGTACCTGGTTCCGCTGGTTATATTGACTTCAACGGTGATTGTCGTGGCTTCGATGCCAAAGACAGCACTAGAAAAGGTCTTAACGGGCATGAGATTTCCCGCTAAATTAGCAATTGCAAACGAAAATTCCCGAATACTTTTATTTTTCCTGTGCCGGTTCTACGCGGATCCCAACATCATTAATTTCCCGGAGGGGATTATCCCTCATGTTCTGCTCAAATTCGAAGGTGTAGACGCCTTTTGACGGAAATTTATAATTCTCTCTGAACAGCAACTGGTAGGTATAGAAATTTCCAGAACCACTGCCCAGCCACTCTCCATCCGGATAAGCGAGCTTAAATTCCCGCCTTTCGGTACTGGTCTTCATTCCTGGCCCGCTCTGGTGTATCAGCACGAAAATATTGGAATACTTGTAGTCGGCAGTGTGCCTTAGATTCAGATAAACATTATAGGCTTTTGCAGGGTCTTCTATTGCAACAGGAAACCGGACCTTTTGGGTATATGTCCAGTTTCTGTTATCAATCTTTTGATTGGTATCTATGACAGCACTATCGGTACAGGCTTGCAGGCAGCAAATTAAGCCAGCCAGGATCAGGCCCATGAAAGTCTTATTCATTATTTTTTGGCCTGTTAGAATTAGAATTTCTGTGCCTTCTGAAATGACGTGAACCATGTGGCTTTTTCTGTTGCTGGCCTTCCGCCTGCTGGCCAGATTGTCTGGCAGAAGCTTCCGGCTGTTGTTTTGTCTTCACACCTTCCTTCTTCCCGGAAGTTTCAGCTACGCTTGCTGAAACTGCAACATTCTCCTGTCCTCCTTTGTTCTTTCCGGGGCGCTTCTTTTTCTTTCTCCTGCCGGATTTATCATCCAGCCGGGTGATGCTATCCTGGCCTACTACATTCTCGTAATCGAGGATCTTTGCTACTGTTGCAGGAACGATCTCTGCCGCTTCTTCTTTCAGATCCTCAGGCTTCTGCCCTTCCCTGTTCATTTTCTGGATCTCACGGACACGCTTTATCTCCAGGGGAATCCAGCTTTCTTCATTGGGATAACTGAACCACATCAGCTTCTTAAAGATATCGGTCTTCTGAAGACGCGCCATGCCTTTTTCGGTTTCAAGCTTGTCTACATCGTCGGGGATATCCTTCAATGCGTCCATGTACGTATCGAGTTCATAGTTCAGACAGCACTTCAGCTTGCCGCACTGACCGGCCAGCTTCAGCGTATTGAGCGAGAGGTTCTGATACCGGGCAGCAGAGGTAGACACTGTCTTAAAATCAGTAAGCCAGGTACTGCAGCAAAGTTCGCGGCCGCACGACCCGATTCCCCCCAGGCGGCTTGCTTCCTGGCGCATGCCGATCTGCCTCATCTCAATTCTTATCCTGAAGCTTTCGGCCATCTTCTTGATGAGTTCTCGGAAATCGACCCTGCCCTCGGCTGTATAGTAAAATGTCGCTTTCGTTTTATCTCCCTGGTAATCCACGTCACTCAGCTTCATGGAAAGCCCCAGGCTAAGAGCGAGAGTACGCGCTTTATGCATCGTCTCCCATTCCAGGTCTTTGGCTGCCTTCCACTTTTCAACATCTGCATTAGAAGCTTTGCGGATGATCTTCTTCACAACATCATCTATCTTCAGGTGCTTTTTCCTGATCTGCATCCTCACCAGTTCGCCGGTAAGCGAAATGTGACCAATGTCGTACCCTCCTGTAGCGGTTTCTACTACAACCAGTTCCCCCATTTCGAGGTAATGGTTCTCATGATTAATGTAAAAGTCTTTCCTCGATCCTTTAAATTTTACTTCAACAATGTTGAATGGTTTATAATTAGTTGGCAGGTCCATGTGCGACAGCCAATCGTAAACATCTAATTTGCTGCAACCGTTCGTAAGGCAACTGCCGTTACTTTTGCAGCCTGCAGGCGTACAGCCGCCTGTTGAGCATGATCCACATCCCATTTTAGCTATATATATATTGAGTCCCCTTGGGGAGCGTATTAAACTTTAAAATTCTTACAATCTGCAAAGATACATCTAAAAATAAAATTTTAGGGTTTGCATTCCTTTCGACATGATAATGAGCTTCTTCAAGCTGTGCTACCAATGCCTCTGCCTTTGCCGGATCCATCGTCCTGCTGAAGTTTTTCACAAACGCCTCTTCGTTCTGGGGCAGGTGAACCAGGTTTTCTGCTCCCGACAAGACCATCAGCACCTCACGGAGCAGCTTGGTTCCGTAGCGCAAAAAGTTTTTTTGATTTTCGCGGCCCAGGCGCGATACCGTCTCGGCAAACTCGATGATCTGGATGCCTTTATTGCTGAAACACATCCTGAGCCAGTCGCTGAATAAACCGAAATTGTTATTGCTTTCTTCGCGGCTCAGGTTGACAGCGAGCTGAATGTTCCCTTCACTCAGATAAGCTATCCTGGATGCCTGCTCCTCGGGCAGGTGCAACTTCTCTGTCAGAAAATCCCGGACATTCTGATCAGTCAGGCGCGGAACTTTCATGAGCTGTGTACGCGAAAGAATGGTATTCAGGATCTGATCCTGGCTTTGAGCCACCAGCAGAAACAGCGTCTTTTGCGGAGGTTCTTCGATGATCTTCAACAATGTATTTCCTTCTTTGTCGAGATATTCAGGAAGCCACATGATCAGCACCTTATACTCCGACTCAAAAGGTTTCAGACTCAATTTTTTTATAATCTGGTGACATTCGGCAATATTTATGTTTGCCTGTTTGTTATCGGCTTCCAGCTGTCCTCTCCATTCGTCCAGTCCCATATAAGGATTGGCTAAAAATGCTTCACGCCATTCTTCAATAAAAGAAATAGCAGTGTCTTCCTTATGCTTTGCAAAAAAAGGATAAGAAAAATGCAGGTCGGGATGGATCAGCCTGCTGTATTTTCTGCAGGATGCACATTCCCCGCAGCTATCCGTTTCTGATGGGTTTTCACAACAAATATATTGCGCATAAGCCAGTGCAAGGGGCAGGCTTCCGGAACCTTCGGGCCCCAGAAACAAACGGGCGTGACTCACCCTGTTCTCCTGTACGGTCTGAACCAGTTGCTTCTTTATCGCCTCCTGTCCTGTAATGTCACAAAACTGCATGCTTGCAAAATAGGAAATAGATATGAGATTTGAGTATTGGTATATGAGATTTGGGTAGCGGGATGAGAAATCAGAAGGGTTTCTTTATCTTTGGGCTGTACCATATCTCAGAATCTGATGTCTGCTGTTTTACATTCAAGGTCTGCTTTCATTCATCTCCATGCAGATCCCCCGTCTTTCAATACCCTCCAATTTATATCTTATGGCGCGCATCATAGCTTTTGATTACGGAACAAAAAGGATTGGCATAGCTGTCACAGATCCCCTGCAGATTATTGCAACGGGTCTGACCACAGTACATCCTAAAGATGTGGTAGAATTCCTGAAGAAGTATATGCTGACAGAAGAAGTGGAGCGGTTTGTGGTAGGCGAGCCCAGGCAAATGGATGGAACTCCGTCCCAGTCAGCACCTCATGTGAAAGGATTCGCCACGATCCTGAGAAAGAACTTCCCGGGGATCCCTATAGAAACGATCGATGAGAGGTTTACTTCAAAAATGGCATCGGCTGCTATTGCACAAAGTGGCTTAAAGAAAAATGAGAGGCAGAAAAAGGAACTGATCGATACGGTTTCTGCTACTATTATTTTGCAGAGTTACATGGAAAAATTGCGGTAGCTATAATTTTTAGTTTTATACAAAGTATGCATACTTTTACGCATGCCTTTAACAGCGCGGGAAATCCTTAAAAAATACTTTGGATACGACAACTTCAGACCCGGACAGGAAGAGATCATACAACATATTATTGCAGGGAACGACACGCTGGTGCTAATGCCGACAGGAGGAGGTAAATCCATCTGTTACCAGGTACCTGCCCTGATGCGCGATGGCACCTGCATTGTCATCTCTCCCCTGATCTCGCTGATGAAAGACCAGGTGGATACATTGAAGGGAAACGGAATTGCAGCTGCCTACCTTAACAGCTCGCAGGAATACCAGGAGCAGCAGGAGATCCTCGAATCCTGTTATAAGGGTAAAATTGCGCTCTTATATGTATCCCCGGAAAAGCTCATATCAGAACTGAGCATGATCACACAGATGGCGAGGCCGTCGATGTTCGCAATAGACGAGGCGCACTGTATTTCCGAATGGGGGCACGACTTCAGGCCGGAATATATTCAGCTGGGTTTACTGAGGGAAAGGTTCGCGCATATTCCTTTTGTTGCGCTTACTGCAACTGCCGATAAGGTTACCAGGAAAGACATTATCCGTCAGCTCAGCCTGAAGAAACCCACAACGTTTATTTCCTCTTTTAACCGGCCAAACCTGAGCCTTGAAGTCAGGACAGGAACTCCGCCGGGACAAAAACTGCTGGAGGTTATCCAGTTTGTCAGGAAACATAAAAACCAGAGCGGCATCATTTATTGTTCGAGCCGGAATAAATGCGAGGATGTCACCACTGCCCTGAAGAACGCAGGTATATCTGCTACTTTCTATCATGCCGGTATGAGCGCACCTGCAAGAGCAAGGGTCCAGGAGGACTTTATCAATGATAATACGCAGGTAGTTTGTGCAACTATTGCCTTTGGTATGGGAATCGACAAATCGAACGTCCGCTGGGTGATCCACTTTAACCTGCCTAAAAACATGGAAAGCTATTACCAGGAAATAGGAAGGGCGGGGAGAGACGGATTACCGGCAGAAACGGTTCTGTATTATAGTTATGCCGACCTGACCATCCTGAGCAAATTTGCGTCCGAAAGCACACAATCGGAAATGAACCTGGAGAAACTTGCCAGGATGCAGCACTACGCAGAAGCAGATATTTGCCGGCGAAAGATCCTGCTGAACTACTTCTCCGAAAATCTGCAGGAAAATTGCGGTAATTGCGATGTCTGCCAGTACCCCCGGCAACATTTCGATGGTACTGTACTGGTGCAGAAAGCTCTTTCGGCGATAGCCAGAACAGGAGAGAAAGAAAGTGCAGGAATGATCATAGATATACTCCGCGGTTCTGTAAGATCTGAAATAACAGAAGCGGGGTATGATAAGCTGAAAACACATGGTGCAGGCTCAGGCATCAGCGGCGTGGACTGGCAGCGGTATCTCATGCAAATGCTTCACCTCGGGATACTGGAAATGGCCTATGATGAGAACTTTGCCCTCAAGATCACCCACTACGGCAGGGAAATTCTGTTCGGCAGGCAAAAAGCAGCGCTAACCATACTGCCGCCCCTAAAAGCGAGGGAGAAAAAAACAGATTCTCAGGCGCGTGAAGTCTTTTATTATGAAGACGAGCTTTTCGAAAATCTCCGGCAGACGCGAAAAAAATTCTCAGTGGAAGAAGATGTTCCTGCCTACATTATTTTCAGTGATGCTACTTTGCAGGAGATGGCCAGGTTTAAGCCCCTAACAGAAAGAGAGATGCTGGAAATTACCGGAGTAGGAGAACATAAATTCGACAAATATGGCGCTGTTTTTATTCGGACAATCGACAGTTTTCTTAAGAAACGCAGGATAATCCCGCACAGGAGCCTCAAATAAAAACCTCATTATCTTACGGTTAAGCGCGAGAAACTTGCAGGAAAATATATTTTTATATATTTGCAGCAATGGAGCTGCTTACTGAAGGACTGCAGACCTATCTCGAGCAACATTGTGATCCGGAACCGGATCTGCTCAGATACATAAACCGTGAAACGCATTTAAAGGTGTCAAAACCGCAGATGCTTTCAGGGCATTACCAGGGTCGTGTCCTAAGTTTTCTAAGTAAAATCCTGTCTCCTGTACGTATTCTTGAAATTGGAACCTTCACCGGATATGCTACGATCTGCCTGGCTGAAGGACTGACAAAGGATGGTATTATTCACACCATCGACATAAACGAGGAGCTGGAAGAACAGGTCAGGACCCATTTCGAAAAATCGGGATTCGGCGACAGGATACATTACCATATCGGCAATGCGGAAGAGATCATTCCAACCCTGGAGGAGACTTTCGACATGGTTTTCATCGATGCCGATAAGAAAAATAATGAAACATATTATGATCTGATATTTGAGAGAGTAAGGCCCGGAGGCCTTATAATAGTAGATAATGTGCTCTGGTACGGTAAGATCACCGGAGGAGCAACTGATGGCCGTAGTCAGCATATTCGTGGCTTTACTGAAAAAGTAGTGAACGACCATCGCGTAGAGAAACTAATTCTACCTGTACGCGATGGTCTATTGATAACCCGTAAACTGTAATACTATGCTTAAAAGATTTATTTATGCCAGCCTTATGGTTTCAATTACCGGTAGTTTATTTGCACAGACAAAGACGGACGACTACATTGAAACCTATAAAGAAGCAGCGATAAGTACAATGAACCAGCATGGGATACCAGCAAGTATTGTCTTAGGTATTGCTATTCATGAATCAGCAAGTGGAACGAGCAGAATTGCCCGCTACCTGAATAACCATTTTGGACTTAAAGGCAAGAGTGGCCCCAAAAAGATCAAGTCTGCTTATAAAGGATATGAGAATGTGGAAGATTGCTACTCGGATTTTATAGCTCATCTGAAAACACGTTTCACAGGATTATTCACAAAATATACCCCGGTGGACTACAGGGGATGGGCGCGCGGCATTCAAAGAGGGGGGTATGCTCACAGCAGAACGTGGGCAAGCCAGGTGACGGCGAT
>JBQGEO010000341.1:0-2685 GCA_052039655.1 Pararcticibacter sp. | reverse complement strand
CTCTCTTTCGATTGCAGCGTGGTTAAGCTGGGCGGCTGTAAGGGGCGGAACGCCGGCTCTTGTTCTTACCATGGTAATGGCCTGTAAAGCGGTCATTCCATTATTTCCGGGGTCTGACTGAGCTCCGTAGGCATTGTACATGGCTTCGGCGTAATTTAACAGAACTTCTCCGTACCGGAAGTAAATCCAGTTATGATCGGAAGTGGTGTTGGTGACCAGGTTCAGCGCAGAATTGCTCCATTTAGCCAGGTAGTAGCCGGTTTTAGTGGCATTCAGCCTGGGAAGGCCGCTGTTTCCGCCATAGAACGTTTCTATTGTGGTGGATTGGTACGATGAGTTATTGGCGATCACTGTAGCCGTCAGCCTCGGGTCCCTGTTTGCATATGGATTAGCTGTATGGGCAGGATTGTTCCAGTTGAACGGAACAGAGCCTGTTACCGTGCCCGCTCCATCTTTTTCAAGTACTTCAAATGCATCTACGAAATTCTGGGAAGGCGTAACACTGCGTCCGTGACTGTTTTCAAATACAATAGGGAAATTGTTCTTTTCAATCCAGTTCAGGGCACCATATCGTCTGTAAAAAATCAGCTCGGCGGTGCCGGCATTGTCTTTACTGAATACTTTTGCATACGAAGCGTCGAGGCTGTACCTGGCAAGCTGGATCACCTCATTGGCTGCACTTGCCGCCTGCGCCCAGGTTATGCTGGATCCGTTGGCCTTGTAAAGGGGACTTGCTCCGTACAATAGTACCCTGGCTTTCAGTGCCCGGATCGCCCCGTGTCTCACCCTTCCGTCTTCATACCAGGAGGCAGTAAGATTTGCCGGGATAATGGCGGCAGCCTTATCGCACAATGAGGCAATATATTTCAGGGATTCATCCAGCGAGCTTCTTTGAACGTTTTTCCAGGTTGCTGCATCTTCCGGATCAAGCGGTTCCTCCAGAAGGGGTACTCCTCCGTATCTTTTCACCAGTTCGAAGTAAAAGAATGCTTTGAGGAAAAGCGCTTCGCCTTCCATGTACTTTACATTATCACGGGCATTGAAGTAGTTCGAAGAGTCGACTCCCACGACACCGTTCTTGATATAGGCGATATCAATTTTCCCTTTGTTTTTAAGAAAAAGGTTCGCATTCCTGATCCCATTAAAGTTAATGTTCCACCTGGCATCAGGATTGGTATACTGGTTCCATATTCCGAGGTTAAACGTCTGAGATATGGCGTCAACACTGGTGCTCTCCGCATTATCTGTAGCGGCTTCCATATCTAAATTGGCGAAACCGTCGGGGAGATAACTATAGATATTCCAGAGAGCGGTCTGTGCATATGGATAATTCCTGTATAGCTGTTCCACTGATATGTTGGCGTCAATCTTTCTGACATCTAAATAGTCATCCTTGCAGGCACACAAAGCCGAAGCTAATGTCAACAGGGAGATGATTATATAATGATTCCTTTTCATTGTCTATGCTGTTACAGATTATTGTTAAAACCGCGCTTTCATTCCGAAGGTCACCGCCTTCATCAGCGGATAACCCATTGACAAACGTTCTGCTTCCAGGTCCTCCAGCTTATCCCATGTAAACAGGTTGGTGCCGTTTACGAAGATCCTGACATTGTCGAGCCTTTTAACCGAGCTGATCTTCGGTAAGGTATATCCCAGTTCGATGCTCCTCAGTTTAAAGAAATTCCCATTGCGCAGCCAGAAGTCGGACTGCTGATCATTGTTTTTATTGCTGAGAGTGGATAACCTCGGGTAGTCAGCTGTTCCGGCATTCTCCGGCGTCCAGTTATTGAGCGAGAAAGCCGTCATGTTGTTATTGTTTACGAACGGGTGGCTATAGATGTAAGCATCGCTCAGCAAACTTACTGTACGGTTGAGCACTCCCTGCATATAGGCATCGAAGTCGAATCCCTTAAATTTGAATCCAAGATTAAAGCCTAATGTTACTTCGGGCAGCCGGGCGTAATCAAAGGGTACCATGTCGTAGTCGTTGATCACTCCATTATTATCCTGATCTTTAAATTTCAGGTCTCCGGGCTTTACGGTTGCGTAGGATGATACCACAATGCCCTGTTTTAAAGCTCCGTTTGCATCAAAATCACTTTCCTGGTAAAACCCATCGGACGCAAGGCCCTTAAACTGGTCGAGCCGGTATCCCCTGGTGTATAAACGGTCAAATGGCTGGGCTTCTTCTGATCGTTTGGTGATCTCGTTGCGGGCAAATGCTGCGGAGCCTCTCAGGTAGTACTTGAAATTATGATCGTTGTTGTCGAACGAAAGGGATGCTTCGAATCCTTTGTTCTTTACTTCCCCTGTATTCAGATACTGAAGCGAGAACCCGGTAAAGGCCGGGATATCAGCGCTGGGGATTTCGAGAATGCCCGATCGCTTTTCGCTGAACACATCGATGTTGGCTGTCAGCCTCTTAAATAATTGCAGATCGAGCCCGATGTTCAGCGTCGTTTTTTCTTCCCATGTTGCAGCGGGGTTGGCAATCGCTCCCTCTTTTCTGCCGTCTCTGTATGAGTTTCCGGTACCCAGCATCCAGCCGCCGCCGCCTGTAGCCCATTGCTGATACAGGAAGCGCAGATCTTCATTCGTGTTGCCGACTTTTCCGTAGGTGGCCCGGAGCTTCAGATAATTAACCGCTTTGCTGTTATCGAAGAAACCTTCGTTAGACAAGAC
>JBQGEO010000340.1:0-4667 GCA_052039655.1 Pararcticibacter sp. | reverse complement strand
AATGTCTGCGGTGTTCCTGCCCATTGGCTTTATGGAGGGGTCAACAGGAGTTTTCTATCGCCAGTTTGCGTTTACACTTGCTATTGCGATTGTGATCTCTGCGGTTAATGCCCTTACGTTGAGTCCGGCACTCTGTGCTTTGTTTCTAAGGGAAACACATTCGTATCAGAAGGACGATACCAGAAAGAGCAGCTTTAAAGAACGTTTCTTTATTGGCTTCAATACAACTTTTAACAGAATGACCAACCGGTACGTCGGATCCCTTCGTTTCCTGACTAAATATAAATGGGCAAGCCTCGCCGGACTGGGAATTATAGTAGTTGTTACAGGTCTTATGATAAAAAAGACACCTTCCGGATTTATTCCGTCGGAGGATCAGGGCTTTATCGCTATTTCTCTTTCTATGCCGGCAGGTGCGTCTCTTGAGCGTACGAACGCCGCTCTCCACGAAGCAGAAACGCTCTTGCAGCCCGCTTCTTTCAATAAGACTCTGAATATCATCTCGGGTTTCAATATTCTTACCTCTGCTACGAGTCCTTCCGCTGGTGTTGCTTTTATTCTCCTTAAACCATACGAAGAGAGAGGTGATGTGAAAGATATAAACCAGATTATGAATGTTGTAAGGGAGAAATTGGCAAGCATAAAAGGTGCAGATTTCTTTGTGTTTACGTTTCCAACAGTACCGGGATTCAGCAATGTTGACGGACTGGATATGGTGTTGCAGGATCGTTCGGGTGGGGCATTAAATAAGTTCAGTGACGTTGGTAACAATTTTATTGGTGAATTAATGAAACGACAGGAACTTGCGGTAGCATTCACCACTTTTAAAGCCGATTACCCTCAATATGAAATGGAAGTGGATGAAGTAAAAGCAGAGCAGCTCGGGGTCCGTACAAAAGATATCCTTCAAACTATGCAGGCATACTTTGGCAGCGCTCAGGCTTCTGATTTCAACCGTTTCGGGAAATATTACCGGGTAGTGGTTCAGGCCGATAAAACAAGCCGGGACGAACCGTCGTCGATGGACGGTGTCTACGTCAAAAACAGGGAGGGTGATATGGTACCTCTCAATACGCTGGTAAAATTAAAAAGGGTTTATGGACCGGAGACAGCGTCCCGATATAACTTATTTAATTCCATTGGGATTAATGCAATACCAAAGCCCGGCTTTAGCTCGGGAGATGCGATAAAAGCGGTAGAAGAAGTTGCGAAACAAAGCTTGCCCACAGGGTACTCTTATGAATTTTCCGGTATGACGAGGGAGGAAATTTCTTCCGGAGGCCAGTCGGCAATCATCTTTGTTCTTTGTCTGATATTCGTTTACTTCCTTCTAGCCGCCCAATATGAGAGTTATATTCTACCGTTAGCTGTTATTTTATCAATTCCTACAGGAGTATTTGGAGTATTTGCCGCGATCGGTCTAACTGGAATTGAAAATAATATCTATGTACAGGTAGCGCTTGTTATGCTTATAGGATTGCTGGCAAAGAATGCTATTCTAATAGTTGAATTTGCTGTACAAAGGCGGAGAAACGGACAGACTATCCTGGCCTCAGCTCTTGAGGCAGCAAAATTAAGGCTCAGGCCGATCATTATGACTTCCCTTGCTTTTGTTGTTGGGCTGATTCCAATGATGTATGCTCAGGGGCCTTCCGCCCAGGGAAATCATTCCATCAGTATAGGTGCTGCAGGAGGCATGCTGGCGGGGGTAGTGCTGGGGCTTTTCATTATTCCGGTACTTTACGTAGTATTCCAGTACCTTCAGGAAAGAGTTTCCGGGAAGTCATTGGACCCCGGACATTCCGATGGCCATGTAAACAGGGATCATATTACAACACATTCTCCTCAATCCGTCTTAAGTTAATGACATGAAAAAGGGATACCTGTCCGGGGTATCCTTCATGCCTTTTTATAAAAAAAGAAATAATGAAAACATATATCAGATTACTACTTTTTATTACTCTGGTAGCTATATTACCTGCCTGCCATTTATCGAAAGATGTTCCGGCACCAGACATGGGACTTCCATCAAGCTTTGCGAATGCCTTAAAAGCAGATACCGCCGGGATAGCTACTATTCCCTACGCCACTTTCTTCTCTGATGAGCGTTTGAAACTGTTAATAGATTCGGCGATTGCACGGAATAATAATCTTCAGATTGCCGTTAAAAATCTGGAGGCATCCAGAAGAGTTCTCAACCAGGCAAAACTTGGTAATCTGCCGGAAGTAAGCCTTAGGGTAACTGCTACTACGAACAGGCCTTCGGATAATAGCATCAACGGGTTAAGTGCTAATCAATTTTTAGGAAGCAGCCATATTGAGGATTATCTGGCATCTGCCGACCTTTCCTGGGAGGCTGATATTTGGGGAAAAATAAGAAGTCAGAAAGCGGCGGCGCTTGCATCTTATCTGCAGACAGAAGAAGCGAGAAAAGCTGTTCAAACTCAAATAGTAAGTAATGTTTCGCAGGGATATTATAATCTGTTAATGCTGGATAAACAGCTTTTGATTGCACGAAGAAACCTGGTGCTGAATGATAGCGTTCTGAATATTATCAAGCTTCAGTTTCAAGCCGGGCAAGTCACTCAATTGGCTGTACAGCAGGCGGAAGCTCAGCGACTGGTAGCTGCGAAATTAATACCATCTTTTGAACGAAGCATAGTTATCCAGGAAAATGCCCTCAGTGTGTTGACAGGCAGACTGCCCGGCTCGCCTGTTCTTAAGAGTAATCTTGAGAAAATAGCAACGCCCGGGGAACTTTCCGCGGGGGTGCCTGCCTCTATAGTTGCCCACCGGCCAGATGTGAGGCAAGCTGAACTTGACGTTCGGCGAAACAATGCGGAAGTTTCGTTTTCAATGGCATCCATGTATCCCTCATTGAGGATATCGGCACAGGGAGGGTTGAATTCTTTTCAGGCAAGCAATTGGTTTTCAATTCCGGCTTCTTTGTTTGGATCGGCTGCAGGAAGTTTAACCCAGCCGGTTTTTCAAAGAAGGCAATTGAAAACGAGATATGAACTTGCCAGGATAGAGCGCGATAAATCCGTCATTGAATTCAGGGAGTCTGTTCTTCAGGCTATTGCCGAAGTAGAAGATGCACTCGTGAGTTTCGAAAAATACAAGCAGGAAGAGCTTATAGCCAGGCAAAGAACTCTGACTTTGCAAAAAGCAATAAGCAATGCGCAAATGCTCTTTAATACGGGAATGGCAAATTATCTGGAGATTATAACCGCTCAGGGCAATGTATTGCAGAGTGAGCTTGAACTGGCGGAGATAAAGCGTAAACAGCTTGGAGCGGTAGTTGAACTGTACCGTTCAGTAGGAGGGGGATGGCAATAAATAAACATGCGTTAAAAATTTAAAAATAAGTTTATGGGACTGATCTATGATTATTATCTAGGATTTTTCGCTATCAGTGGCAGTGAGAAAGAAAAAGATTCAACTGAAGATGTACCAGGAGAATCCGGCTTTACAGTAGATACTGTTCTGCAATTATGCCTGTGATGCATCCTGCTTAGTGGGATGTTGTTTGATCCGCTTATCTTTAATTCTGGGCGATATCAGCTATTTGAGAAGAAATACTTGTCATATTCAATTCAAATGGCTAATATCGCCTTGAGTTTTCAAGTTTTATACTTGTAATGAGACCTTCAATTCAGGCTACCATTTTCCCTAAGGTGCTATCCGAGGCCATCGTGACCGGTAGGCTACCAGCATATTGCAGCATCCGATTCCCTTATGCGGACGCGCGTGAAATGTATATAGAAGGGGGAAGGATGCTGATCCAACGCTATAGTAATTACCTGTTCTTTATTGAGATTTACGAGCTTTATGTGGAGAAAGAAATCAAAACTGCGTATGTAGTAAATGAATCCTCCTTTTACCTTTTTTTTATGTTCGATGGGGATATTTCTGCATCTGCCCCTGACGGCTCAGACATCGCAAAAGCCAATAAAAGTATATGGTACGCAAATTATAAAGAAAAAGGCAGTACTTTTATAAATAACATTTCTCCGGGGACCCACCGTTTTTGTTACATTTCCCCCCGCCTTGAATGGCTGGAAAGAAAGTCTTCTGAGTTTTCAGCGATTGAAAAGTCCATTAAGACGTTTAAGGATAATAAGGTAGAATATGGGTACATGCCCCGTTGTCAGATTGATAACAAAGCTTTGCGGCTGATACTTAGTCTTTTTAATTTAAAAAAGGGCAGAGGGGAGGATGTCGAAGTGCATGTTTTGAATCAGGTCGTACAGCTATTGAGGCTTTATAACGATATGATTGTTAGCGGCGCGTTTGTTCGTTCTGATGCTCAGAAGGAAAGGATAAGAGTAGTTCAGCAATATATAGAAGAGAATTCAAGGGATCTGAAAATAGGAGATATTCAGCAAATTGCAGACAGATTCTTTTTTGCCCGCCGTACTTTGACCAGGATCTTTAAGAGTGAAACCGGGCTTACCGTTCAGGAGTATATAGAGAAATGTAAACTTGAAAGTGCATTAAAGCTTCTCAGAGAAACCAAACTATCAATTGGCGAAGTGAGCAGACTGGCCGGATATCCTGATCAGAATTACTTCAGCCGGGTTATGCAGAAACAATTTTCTACCTCACCTAAGAATATCAGACAATTTTTGAATCTCAATGGCGCAAGTTTTAGCACTATTTGGCCA
>JBQGEO010000339.1:0-2756 GCA_052039655.1 Pararcticibacter sp. | reverse complement strand
CTCCCAGAATGGGATGTTCTATTTTTCCTGTGCGGACTTTTCCATTTATAAACACCTGGCCTGTAATGAGGTTATCATTAAAATCAATATATCTCAGTCGCCTCGGAAGCAACCCGTTAGCGTCAATAAGGCTGTTTAACGCGTATAGGTCCTGGCCTTTCCATTTGCTGATGATCATTCCAGTCTGGGCGGTGATCTGCCAGTTATCATTGAACCTGTGCCTTAGATTCATATACCCGTAATTATTAGATAATTTTGTTACGCCAAGTGCAGGATCGGCTACCGAAAAATTTCTCCTTAGAGGCTGCTGATTACGGGTTGGAACAATGTTATTGGTTCCCAGCAGTCCTACCAGGTCGAGGTTATATTCTGCAGTCAGTGTGGTCCTGTCGTCCAGATCATACCGAAGCACCGGAGCAATACTAAGGCGGTTATTTTTTCCATAATCTATATGCGTCCCGGCATTCTGCCCCATAACATTGAGCCGGTAATACAGCTTTTTACTCAAAGGACCTCCTATATCCACAGCCGTCCGGTAGAGGTTATAACTACCCAGGGTAAAACCGGCACTGGCATGGTAGTCATTCAAAGGCTTTTTGGTAACCACATTATACATTCCGCCTGGTTCTCCCTGTGCAAGCATGAAACCGGCAGGCCCTTTTATAAACTCTACACTTTCAACATAACTCATATCTTCCTGCGCAATTCCATATCCCATAAGAGTAGATACAGGCATGCCGTTCCGCAAGCGATTGTTAGATGACTGAGTTCCCCGGATACTGAATCCTGTGGACGCGCTGGCATAAGGAATGGTATTAGTAACGCCGCTGATATTCTTTGCTACATCTGAAGTTGTTAACAGTTGCTGATCCTGTATAATGCTGCTGCAGATAACTGTAATATTCTGAGGAGTCTTCATTAATGGAGTAGCGAGGCGCAGACTTGAAGAGGGCTGATCTTTCATATATCCCTTCCCGGCCTTACTTGTAATAATCACTTCCTGCAGCTGCTGGCCACTCTCACTGAGCACAAAATCAGCAGATGTTGTGACATCCGGGACGACCTGGATCTCCTTCCGCTGGGGTTCGAGGCCAACAAAGCTTGCAATCAGGCTATACGTTCCGGCCGGTACATCTTTCATCACGAAATGTCCCCCGGCGTTGACCTGGACACTCTTTAGGCCCCTGATACTTACGGTTACAAACTCTGCCGGCTTTCCATCACGGGTTCTGACAGTTCCCGCTATCGCTCCTGACCGTGGAGTTCTGATTATTATCTGGTTTCCCTCTGTCATAATACCATTTGCGGTATCACCAAGAATATCTTTCAGAATCTCGCCGAGTGATGCAGCAGAATAGCTTGCCCTGATCCGGCGTTCAGACTTTAGGAGTGAATTGCTGTAAACGAATGTACATCCGGCCTCCTGGCCGATCAATGCTAACGCACTACCGACGGTGACATTATTCAATTCGACTGAGATCTTTCGATGAAGAATATCTACATTATTTTGTGCACTGGCTGAATAACACGAGATAATGATTAAAAAGAGATAAAGAAAACGTAACGTATACAGGCTGATAAAACGGAAAAAACGTGAGGGATTGCAGAAATGCAGAAGTTTAAAACCGTGCAATAACGGGGAATTCATATTTTTGTTAAAATGATTAAAAGAACTTATGATTTTTTAACATTTACCCGATGTGAAGTTTGGCGACCAGGCATCGGGTTTTTTTGTGCTTCAAGCTTATAGTTTTAAGAATCTTCCTGATAGTGCAGCATAAATCAATAGATTAGAAAAACGTTATTACTTAACTTGTAGTGAAGACCGGCACTGAAGCAAAGGCTTTTAATCACCTTTTCTGCCGGCTGGTCTGCAAAGGTGCCTGAGCAGCGAATTTCTGCGATCAATGGCGAGCTTATATGTATTTTGATATTATACCATCTTTCCAGGCGTGCAGCAATTCGCGCAAGTTTTTCATTATCGATAATCAGCTTGTTTTCAATCCAGGCTACCGCCTGCGGAGAAAAAAGAGTTTGCTTAACAGGGTTTTGACCTTCTTTTAAATGTGCAGCTTCTCCACCGTTCAGGACTACAGCACCGGCAGCATTATCTTTTGCAAAGAATGCTACCTTTCCCTCTTTCACTGAAATACTTATTTCATCGCCGGGATAGCATTTGAGATCAAACTCCGTTCCCAGGACACGAGTAGTACTTTTTGCTGTGTGAATTACGAATGGCTTAGCGGCATCGGGCGCCACCTTAAAAAAAGCCTCACCGGTTAGAGTCATCTCACGGGATGTATCCCCAAATTCCCGGGAGTATTTTAATGAACTCTCTGAGTTCAGAAAAACCTGTGAGCCATCCGGCAATGTCAGTTGCTTACGTTCCCCCCTTTTTGTGACGAAATAACGGCTCGCAGCGGCTGACTGCTCCTGCTTATAGAATATCCCGATCGTTACTGTAAAAGCAATAAGAAGAACAGCGGCGACTTTAAATATTAATGCAGGTATCCATGATCTCTTCTTTTTATGCTGTACTGATTCTAAGCTTAAGCGCTGCCAGACTTCTGAAAGTACCTTCTTCTCTTCAACCCGGGCAGGGCCAAAATCAGCAGTACTGTCCCGGATCCACTGTTCTACAGCCTGCTTTTCTTCAGGAGAACAGTTCCCGGCAATATATCGCTCTAGTTGTTCGGGGGTAACAGCCATTTAATCGTAAGCCTTTTCGTATATAGTTCCGAAAGCAGGCGGTAACC
>JBQGEO010000338.1:0-2668 GCA_052039655.1 Pararcticibacter sp. | reverse complement strand
GAATCACAGTGATTTCGCCAATGGAGTAGCTCTTTCAATCGCCAGGAATTTCGGTGCCGTAGCCTCCACGGTCAAAGTTGGAGTGCAAGCAGGATCGGCTGTTAACCGGATATTCGGTCCGGAAACACTCCGCAGGTTTACAAGAGGAATGAAGGGGATTGTACCGCTCTTTCCTTTATGGAGCAATCAGATAAAGCCTTCTGCGGACCTCAAAAAGAGCATTAAGCGATCTGCAAATAGCGGGCATGTGACCCGTGCTGTTTACTTTCCCACTTGCATTAGCAGGAATATGGGTGGTTCGGCGAGCGACAAAAAGGGCGTTATCGATACTTTTCTTAGCGTATCCGAAAAAGCGGGGATCGGAATGGTGATTCCCCATGATATCCAGTCAACCTGTTGCGGGCAATTGTTCTCCTCTAAAGGATTCAATAAGGCGTTTGCCTTTACTGCTAATGAAACTGTAGAAAAGTTGTGGAGATGGACAGATGAAGGCCAGCTTCCCGTGGTGCTGGACATCACTTCCTGTACATTTACTCTCCATCACTGCCGGCCGGTACTCTCAGAAGAAAACGCGCTTAAGTTTGATAAACTGAAGATCCTTGACAGCATAGATTACCTGCTCGACTATGTTGTTCCTGCTGCTCAAGCTAAAAGAATGAAGAAAGAAATTGTGCTGCATCCCGTCTGCTCTCTGCAGAAGATGGGACTGGAAGGGAAATTCCTGAAGCTTGCGCATCATTTCGCAGAGAAAGTAGATATTCCCCTCGCTGCTGGTTGCTGTGGAATGGCGGGAGACAGGGGATTCTGGTTCCCTGAATTAACCAGATCGGCAACGCTTCCGGAAGCCGAAGAGGTAAAGCAGAAGGAATATGAAGGCTACTACTCAACAGCTAAAACATGCGAAATGAACCTTTCCGACGCAGTCGGAAGGAACTATGAGTCGATTGTCTATTTAATGGACGAATGCATGTAGAAAAGCTGCAAGTCTATCAGCAATCAGCAATTAGCTAATAACTATTAGCTATTAGCAATTAGCAATTAGCTATTGGTATCAGTAGAAGGTTTTCAATGACAGTATAGAGGATAGAGCTTATGGCCTGTTAATCCATAACTTCTCATTTATCACTCATCACTTATAACCCATAACTCATAAGACCTTCACCGTTTTCGAATACCCATCCAGTAATTTGTCAGATGGATTTACGTCAGTTACCAGGTAGTGTATGGAGTTGAGGTTACATACCTTCATTTTTTGAACGGAGTTGAGTTTTTCCGCAATACTTACCATTGCAGTCTTCTGAGCCGCCTTGATCATTGCTTTCTTTACCTGTACAACTTCCCAGTCGGAGTCTGTAATACCCTCCTCAAGGGAAATTCCGTTTGTACCGAGGATACATAAATCGACCTTGATCTCGGAGAGCAGGCTGATGGTTAGTGCGCCGGTATTGATGTGAGAGTTTTTAGACAGATGCCCCCCAATTAGAATAACGTCTATCCCGGTACGTTCTGTCAGTTCAAGTGCAAACAAAGGGCTTACAGTGAACACAGTACATTCCATCGTATCAGGAATCATGCGTGCCAGTTCTATAAGTGATGTTCCGCCGCCTGCGAGTAATACCATACCCGGCTGGATAAGTCCGATCACCTTTCGCGCAATTTCTCTTTTCGACTCTCTTGCGTAGACATCGTTCTGCTGAAAGGGATAATGAAATGATTTAGATAACGCGCCGCCGTATACCTTCAGTACCTTGCCGCTTTCTGCAAGTTCGTTCAGGTCTCTCCTGATAGTATCTTCGGATACATTCAGTTCAATGCTGAGGTCTGATGAAAGTACTTTATTATGCAGGTTGATCTGCTTGATAATATAGGACTGGCGTTCTTCTTTTAACATTCCTGTTGGTTTAAATTTAACTCGTCTAAGATAAATTGTTTTTTAGATACATACTAAAGTTAAATTCCGGGGCGACGGCTAATTAACTTAATTTAACAGAAACCGGACAAATTACGGTAAAGACCGCCGTCCACTGCACAGGTGCTTGTTTTACACAAATCTGAACCATATCTGCCGCAGTTTGTTAGGAGGATAACACAAACTGATGAACGCATGCGCTTGATCTTTTTTCTTTTACTTGTAACTTCATTTATCTTTTCATGCGGACGTAACAAAAATGTTTCGTCTAAAGAAGCGGAAAATACTGACCAAAAGGCCGTGATAGAGAAAGGCCGGGTCCTTTTTGAGAGGGAGGATTGCAGCGGCTGTCACGCTGAACGGGACGCGATCATAGGTCCTTCATTTCGCCAGCTGGCGGGAGAATATGCAGCTACAGACGCAAACATCTCACACCTGGCAAACATGGCCATCATAGGCGTAAAGCCGGAACAGGGAATCTGGGGATCACGTGAGATGACTCCTCATCCTCATCTTAAACAGGAAGAGGCCGAAGCTATCGTCCGGTATATGCTCTCGTTTCCTGCCGACCCGAAGAAACCGTTTCTGCATAACACGAAGTAGAGTGGAAAGTTCAAAGTTGAAAGTTCAAAGTTGAGAGTTCAAAGTTGAAAGTTTAAAGTCAAAAGGCGGGCATTGAAACTAATTGCTAAAATGGCAACTAGTAACAGTCAACTGCTGATAGCTGACAGCTGACAGCCGATTGCTATTTAGCAATTA
>JBQGEO010000337.1:0-2758 GCA_052039655.1 Pararcticibacter sp. | reverse complement strand
AACAAGCCTTTTTTTTCAGGCTATCCTGGAATGTTGTGTATTTTGTCGTTGTTGTTTGTTTCCCGGCGGGCCTGGAAGTACAAGCCCCGAAGACGATAGAAACAGACAGGAATATTACAGAAGAGTATTTCATCAAAATTTCATAACAGTTAACATATGTTATCTCACGCATCGGAATCCCATATTGCTCATACCCGAGTCATAGGATGCCTTCATCCTCCTGGCCGCCCGGTAACCGGAACAGTACCCATCGTTACACATAAATGATCCTCCTCTGGCTACCCTTTTAGGAACGGAGGGCTCATCAGGGTCGTAACTGTCTGATGGACCTTTGGGATTCTTTACGCCTTCTGTCTTATCAACAGTCTTATAATAATCATTCCTGTACCAATCGGAACACCACTCCCATACATTGCCAGCCATATCGTAAAGCTTATAGCCATTAGGAGCAAAAGCTTTAACCGGGGCAAGTGCCTCAAAGCCGTCAACAGCTGTATTTTTATAGGGAAATGTTCCTTCCCACGAATTTGCTTTAGGCCTCCCTTTATTCACATGTTCATTTCCCCATGGATATATCTTGTTTTTCAAACCGCCCCTTGCAGCGAACTCCCATTCCGCTTCCGAGGGAAGGCGCTTTCCCGCCCATTTACAATAGGCCATAGCGTCATCCCAGCTGACATGAATAACAGGATAATTTTCTTTCCCTTTAATATCGCTTCCGGGCCCTTCGGGATGTTTCCAGTTCGCCCCAGGTACCCACGACCACCATTGAGAATAATCATTCAGGTCAACCTCATGTCCCGGAGGAGTAAACACAAGAGAGGCAGGAATAAGCTCTCTGTCGTCGGGCTTAGGAGTGCCGGGAGGAAGTTGTTTCTTGAGTTCCTCCCAATCCGGCTTCCTTTCCGCGGTTGTTATATATCCTGTGGCAGCCACGAACTTCGAAAACTGGGCGTTTGTAACTTCATGTTCATCCATCCAAAAAGGATCAACAAACACTCTATGTTTAGGATATTCATCCTCACCAGCCTGTTCGCTGTCCCCTCCCATCATGAACCATCCTCCGGGGATAAAGACCATGTCAGCTTTTGAAGTGTCACCGTTGAAAGTGATTTCAGCAGCCGGTATGACGGTTGTATCGGCAGCACTCTGAGCAGAATCAGCTTTGCGGGTTCTGCCACAGGAATATAGAATCAGCAATAGACTTAGTCCTACCCAGGTTTTGCCCATAAATACCCTTTTCGTCATACTTTCCGCTATCTCTTACCGATATTTTGAAATGGCCACCTATTATTTTGAAACCGTAGGTCCGTAGACGACGAGTTTCCCGTTATCTTGCACCTCCATTTTGTCAATAAATACCAGGCGTTCATGCCCGGTGGCAGCGGTACGCCCATGATAAACACAAAGCATTTCCTTTCCGTCAGCAGAAAGGGTAATACTATTATGGCCGGTACCTGTCACTTCACCGTTTTTCTGCAATACCGGGTTATTTGCGGCTTTAGTAAATGGTCCCAGCGGTGATTTGGAAGTGGCATAGCCGACCGCATAATGCTGACCATCGAAGTTATTGGCTGAATACATCATGTAGTAGGTGTTTTTATTTTTAAAGATAAAGGATCCTTCCGTCCATCTTCTGTTGGCCTCACGAGCCGTCACAGACCGGCTTTCCCATTCTTCTTTTGCCATTTTAACCGGAGGCCGCAATAATAAAACGGGCTTGCCGATAACACCGCTCAGGTCGGGCTTCAATTCTACTCCATAAACCCAGCTTTCCTCTATTTCGTTATACCATCCCTTCTTTCTGGCCCATTCGGCAACCTCACTCTTTACAGGATGTTTATAGCAGCATCTCGAATAATAGAGATAGGTTTTCCCGTTCTCAAACAGAACATTCGCATCAATAATCGGATATCCGGGATCAAAGATCGGGGCATCTTTCATATCTGTAAACGGCCCTGCGGGGGAGTCCGAAACAGCCACTCCTATCTTAAAGTTCTCTTTTTCGTTTGTAGTGTTATATTTCCATTGAGCGATATAGAAGAGATAGTATTTACCGTTACGTTTGTATACTTCAGGAGCCCAGAAAGCGTCTATACCCCATCCATTCTTATTGGTGCTGTAATACACCTGTCCTACACGTTCCCAGTTCTTAAGATCAGCTGAAGAGTAAGCTACAAACCCTTTATCCGCGCCCCCGCCAGTTCCATACATATAGTATTTATCGTTATCCTTCAGCACGAAGGGGTCTCCCAGAGCTACCTTTTGAGGATTGTTATAAGCAGAACTGTCTTTTGAAAACACACCAGTTGAAGCTGCGGAAGCATTTGTATGCAGAACGGCATACATCAGAAGGGATAAACATATCATCAATTGTTTCATATTATATAATTAGTCAGAAGCTGGAAAAATAAATCGATTTATTTGAATTAAGGAATATTTCTGTAAAATTTTAAAAACTTTACAAACAAAGGATTAGAAGGAGATCTATTGACTGTTCCCGGACGAGTTAAATCACCCTATAAACAAAAAAGCCCGTCTCGTATGAGATGGGCTTTTTATTTGTGGTATCAGCTGGAATCGAACCAGCGACACAAGGATTTTCAGTCCTTTGCTCTACCAACTGAGCTATGATACCATTCCGTTGTTGGGACTGCAAAAATAGAGTTTTTTATTAATCTGTCAAGGTTATTTGTAAAATCTATTAAATAAGACTGAATGAAGAGATTTGCGACGATCATTGGAGGCATTTGAAGCA
>JBQGEO010000336.1:0-4178 GCA_052039655.1 Pararcticibacter sp. | reverse complement strand
AAAGGCAATGTTGGTTTTCGCTGTCAGCTTTGTCGTAAGATTGAAATCAGCATTAAATCTTGCACTGTATCTCTTGAGATCCGTATTATCTATTATCCCTTTGTTGTTGAGATAACCGACCGACAGCGCGTATTTCGCAATATCATCACCTCCTGATACCTTCATATAATAATTCTGATCATAACTTCCCGACAAAGTTTTGTCTTGCCAGTCAGTATTATAATGATAGCGGTAGTAATCAGGCGAGGCCGTATTGTCATTCATATAAGGCAGCGCTTCAACCTGTGAAGCCGGAAGCCCTGAGCTCCGCAGCAGGTCTGAAAGGTACAGGCGGTAATCGCCCACACCCATTACCGGCAATTTTTCCGGCCGCATATTTACGCCTCCGTAAACCGAGAAATCAATCTTCGTAGCCAGTTCTTTCGCATGCGCAGTTGAAATGATGATCACCCCGTTAGCTCCCCTTGTTCCGTAAAGGGAAGTTCCGTCCTTAATGACAGTGAAGCTTTCAATGTCTTTCATATCGATAAGAGAAAGCGGGTTACTGATATGGGATCCGATCAGAGAGGTCCCGTAACTGTTTGCGTCGTAAAGCATACCATCCACGACGATGAGTGGCTGATTCGTTCCGTACATGGAAGAAAAACCACGCAAAACCAGGTTCGACCCGATCCCAGGCGTTCCCGATCTTCTGATCACATTTAAACCAGGTACCTGTGCCTGCAGATAATTATCTGCGCTCTCAAATGGTCTTGAATAGCTGTCTCTCACCACCACATTCGACACTGCCGATGCAGAGAACAGCCTGGAGGTTTTTCCGGAAGCGACCGATAAACTCATCTCATCAGAAAACGAACGGGAGGTTTCATCATTCAGCAGAACACGCAATACGCTTTCGCCCCTGACAGCTACTATTTTAGTCGTGTATCCCGGCGCAGACAATTTCAACACGGCATCAGGGGAAGGAATTGCAATGCGGAAATTCCCTTTTTCATCAGTAATTGCAGCAGAGTATCCTTCCACTGATATGTTTATCCCTATTGCAGGCTGTTTTGTCGAGGCATCCAGGACAGTCCCGGTTACATGTTCCTTACCCGTAACTTAATTAATAATGGAATCTGTTTTTATTTCCTTTCCCTGGGCGTTTACAACAGCCGGTAATAGAAGCGGCCCTGAAACAGCAAGTACCAGGAAAAGGTGTTTTTTTATTTTGTTTAATAACTTCATATCCTACGTATTAATATCAGGTCAGGGGAGTACCGGAACCAGTTTAAAATAATCCAGACTGATAGAGTTGATTCCATCTGTACCATTATTGTCGGCTATAATGTAGACGGTAAGGTCCCCGTATTTATCCACGGTATATTCGCCCACTTCCACCTCAGAATAATTCTTCAGAGGAACAGTCTTTTCAAGGTAATCGCCATTGAAATTATTAAAGGCAATCCTTTGCTTGAAGGTTTGCTCCTGGGAGTCATTAGGAGCCACCCAGTATATTTTATACTTCCCTTTATACACATGATGAAGGTTATACTTCACATGGAACAGGGGAACTTTATGATTGAAAACATAGATATCATTATACAGGTAGGCGCCTTCCGACAATGGCGCCCTGCGGAGACGGATAGCAATATTTCCCGATTTATCTGTTCTGCTGAACCCGTCAGGCGTTTCTCCTTCCCTCCTGACCGGCATGATCTTATCGCCTAAAGCGACCGGGGCAGAGCTCATCCGGTAAATAAACCCGTTACTCGTTTTGATCTTTTCCAGGACAGCGTCTTTCCTGAATGGCACTTTCACCCCGTCATCCGATATCAGTTCAGCTGATTTAAGCGTATCAATATCTATCGCTCTCCTGAAAACCAGGTCCTTCAGAACAGTATAAGCATTATCAACCAGAGGGCGATCACCTCCCGTATAAGGCTGAAACTTTGTAAGCTCCGCATCCATCGCATCATCCTGCAGCAGGATAACAGTATATTCCTGTCCCTCATCCGCCAGTCCGCCGGTCTTATCAAAAAGATAATTCTTTTTAATGATACCGGTTCCCGGCTTATAAATTGGTTTGCTGGTCACCGGATCCACCCCTATTTGCTCTGCCCTGGCAGAATCAATCGCGTCATATTCCAGGCTTTTAATATAGTCCTTCTGCTTAAAGGACGTATTGTTGATATATTCGAGGATATTCTGTTTAGGATAAACAATCCCGTTCAAAACATGCAATATCCCGTTCCCGGCAAAAAGGTCGTGCTGAATGAGGGCTATATCTTCCAGTTTTTTTTCCCTGAACTTCACATATTTCCCGTTCAGGGTTTTAAGCCGCAATGTTACGGTATCAGACATCTTTGTCGGATAGGGCTGACTGACAATATAATTCCCGACGAACTGCTTCAGCCTGGCCGTATCATTCAATACCGATTCGTCCAGCTGCTCAAGGGCACTGTTCTGAGGAGCCCAAACAGTAAATTTATAGGAAGATGCCAGCGTTTTATCATACCCGGTTCTGGCGAGCAGATCTTTGAACCGGCTCAGATCCGGATTCGTTTCGATAACCTCCAGCAAATTCTTCCCTAACAAAGGCTCATTAAGTTCAGAATGATCGTTCCACGGGTCCTTACATCCCGCCATCATACACTGAAGGGATACCAGGAACATGAATATTTTAGTGATTTTTACCATCATATTGTTAGTCTGTTAATTACTGCCGGAAATTCCGGCAGTATGTAAAAGTTTCTATTTAGGTCTCTGAACAACCGATCCGTCCGGGTTGAATTTCGGCCAAAGCTGATCCTCATTCTCCGGAATAAAGTGGATCATATCAAACTGCACATCCCCGGATTTGTCTTCGCCGACCGCCTGAAATCTCAGTGTGTGTCGATCCGTCTTTTCCACTGTGATCGTACCTGCCAGCAGGGCAAAGCTGTCCTGGTAATAATCAATCATGTAACCTGGATCAGTGACATGTTTATACAATGAAAAAGTCATTTTCCTGCCCATCATCTCGAGTGACTCAGGGGTCATACCATCGGGATAAGTATAAACTTTATTGACTTCATCCTTTTTTCCTCCCGGAAGTGTTTCATTTAACCTCAGGGTCCTGAGCACCTGGTTATTAAAAGACACCTGAACACCCTGGCCACCACTCCGCCTGATAATGGATATCCAGACTTTATATCTTCCTTTTACAAGAAGCGGCGTTTTAAACTCTATCCAGTTGGTAACATTAGACGCTGAGTTGGTCCTCAGCGAAGCAAACTGAAGATAATCGTCATTATAGACGTAGAACTTCCGGGCTTCAGGAGCAACGTAATATCTTACACTTCCACCGGGTCCCCACTGGACATCCTTCAGATCACCCGGAGCCATTGCCGGCCCGCTTGTATTCTGCTTCCTGAAGTTCGATAACTTCGTGATTTCCGGCTGGTCTGTTACCTCCCAGTACACGGCAAAAGGAAGACGCAGCTTCACTGCGTAATGCTTATTCATAAAATGCAGTACACCATTAGCCGCGGTATTGTCGCTCGTCTCCCGGTTAACTTCTGCGCCCGGTTCATGTACACCATTAAAAGTATCATCGTTGAATAAAATTGCCCGGCCCTGCAGCTTCGATGTCACCACATCCTCTGGTGAGAGGGTAGAATGCGAAGATGCGTTATAGATATCCGACAGATATTTCCTTCCCGGGATAATATGATAGGCAACATACAGGTGCAGGCTGTCGGTTGCACGTGCAGGATCACCTGTGTTACAATATTTATCAAAGAGGTCCTGATAGCTGCTAATCCCGGCATCCCTCAATACAGCATCCGATTCAGCCATCACGGTATTCCACAGGCGCGTGGTATCAGGATTATCCTTTGGAAGTATATCCAGCGTACTGTAAAGCCCCGTTACTTTTAGCGCCTGAGAGAAAATAGAGTATTCCGTATTGCCCTCCAGCATTTTTGCCAGTGTTCTTTTTTCCGGCTCCAGCACATGGTCAATAACATGAATAATACCGTTTCCAAGCCTTATTTCTCCTCCTTTAATAACAGCCTGCCGGTTAACCGTGATATCCACTTTTCCCGCTGCATTGGTGGTCCCGGTGATAATATATTGCCCATACATGGTAGGTGTCCGGAGCCTGCCTTCCTTAAAATCATTCCGCGACAATGTGTCCCTGACTACATGGAACTGCA
>JBQGEO010000335.1:0-4731 GCA_052039655.1 Pararcticibacter sp. | reverse complement strand
CGTCTCTTTAAAGTGGAAGATCCGGGAGCAGACGGACGCGATTTCAGGGAGTACGTCAATCCCGAGAGCCTTCAGGTGATCCCGACTGCCTATATCGAGCCTGATCTGGCATCTGCGGTTCCCGGAAAGGGATATCAGTTTATCAGAAAAGGGTATTTTACTCTCGATAAGGAGTCTGTGCCGGGACAACTGGTCTTTAACAGGACTGTTACCCTGAAAGACACCTGGGCGAAGGAAGTTAAGAAAGGATAATTGAGTGATGAGCAGGGGAGATGTATAAAATGGCAACTCTACCACCGCTGGCTGAAAGGATGAGACCGTCGTCTCTCGATGAATATTCAGGGCAAAAGCACCTGGTGGGACCTGGTGCTGTGTTGCGTAAAGCTATTGAGAGCGGCAATTTGCCTTCAATGATTCTGTGGGGGCCTCCAGGGGTTGGGAAGACCACCCTGGCTTATATTATTTCGCGGCAGCTAAACAGACCATTCTTTAGCCTCAGCGCTATCAATTCGGGGGTTAAGGATGTAAGAGAGGTAATAGAGAAGGCCGCTGCCTACAAAAACATAGGAGAGAACCTGCCGGTACTTTTTATTGATGAGATCCACCGGTTTTCGAAGTCGCAGCAGGACTCCCTGCTCGGGGCCGTTGAGCGGGGACTCGTCACGCTGATTGGTGCAACAACAGAAAATCCGTCTTTTGAAGTGATCTCGGCTTTGCTCTCAAGGTGCCAGGTTTATATTCTGAAGCATCTCAGTGAAGACGATCTGACCGAGCTCATCAACAGGGCATTAAAAGAAGACAAATATCTTTCTGCTAAAAAGGTGGATATAAAGGAGTATGAAGCCTTGTTGCGTCTTTCGGGAGGGGATGCCCGCAGGTTGCTCAATGTTCTGGAGCTGGTGATCAATGCGGGTGGTACGAACGACCTGGAAATAACCAATAAGTTTGTACTCGACAATGTGCAGCAGAATATGGCTCTGTATGATAAGGCCGGGGAGCAGCACTACGACATTATTTCTGCTTTTATAAAGTCCATCAGGGGGAGCGATCCGAACGCTGCGGTTTACTGGCTGGCCAGAATGATCGCCGGAGGTGAAGACCCGCTTTTTATAGCACGCAGGCTTCTGATCCTTGCGTCAGAGGACATTGGTAATGCTAATCCTAATGCTTTGTTGCTTGCAAATAACTGTTTTCAGGCTGTTAATGTAATCGGTTGGCCGGAATCCCGGATCATCTTATCTCAAACGGTCACTTATCTGGCGTCTTCTGCAAAGAGCAATGCGAGTTATGAAGCTATTAACAGGGCGGAACAGCTGGTTGCCAGGACAGGTGATCTGCCAGTGCCGCTGCATATACGGAATGCCCCTACGAAACTTATGAAGAAAATAGGCTATGGTACGGACTACAAGTATTCGCACGCCTACGAAGGTAATTTTGAGGAGCAGGAATATTTTCCGGATGCCCTGAGCGGAACCACCTTATATGAGCCAGGGAATAATGCAGCTGAACAGAAACTAAAAGAGCGTCTGAAGTCGCTGTGGAAGAATAAATATAAGTACTGATCTTCTCCCTGGAAATTTCTTACCTTCACTTTATTATGACCTCGTTATTCTTACAGCATCAGTGGAAATCTTTTTGGAGATCAAAAAATAAAGGAAAAGGTATAGCGGTACGTGTGATTCTGGGCATTCTTTTATTATACTTTTTTTTAAACATGCTGGTGCTGGCATTTTTCCTCGATAAGATATTTAAAGCTGCTTATCCTTCCGCCGATGTTATAAGTACTTTCAACAGCTTTCTTATTTATTATTTCTTGTTCGATCTTCTGGCGCGGTTTCAATTGCAGGAGTTACCTACACTAAGTGTAAGGCCATATCTCCATTTGCCGGTCAGCAAGAATCAGATTGTTAATTATTTATGTATCACTTCTCTCTGGTCGGGCTTTAATTTTACCCCGTATCTCCTCTCTGTCCCTTTCTTAATTAAGGTGGTACTGATGGCGAAGGGCGGCACGGTGTTCACTGCTTATCTGGTTGCTCTCACGGGGCTCATAGCCTTTAATCATTTTTTCAGTTTATGGTTCAAAAGGAAGATGAATCTGAATGGCTGGTATTTGCTGGGGTTCCTCCTTATTCTTACCGCTACGGGGCTTTTGGATTTTAACTGGCATGTCATTTCAATCGGGGCTTTTTCAACGCAGGTTTTCAACAGCCTGATGATCCATCCTGGGTATATGGTAATTCCTTTGCTCATTGCAGCAGGGATGTTCATGGTCAATTACCGGTTTCTGAGAAGTAATCTTTATCTGGACGAATTGCAATCAAATACCCGTACTGTCAAGAGTTCAACGGAAATTCCTTTTCTATCCCGGATGGGAATGCCTGGTGAGCTTGCCATTGCAGAAATCAAATTGATACTGAGGAACAAGAGGTCGAGGACTTCTCTTACCATCTGCGGATTTATGATGTTTTACGGGCTGTTATTTTATACGAACCCCGTTTACAGCGGAATCGGGTGGAAGATCTTCGCTGCTATGTTTATGACGGGAATATTTATCATTAACTACGGTCAGTTTATGTTTGGCTGGCAGTCCAGTCATTTTGATGGTATTCTTGCTCACAGGATAAGCGCAGAAGATTTCATTAAATCTAAGTTTGTTTTATTCACTCTGTTTTCGGGCGTTACGTTTATCCTTACTATTCCCTATGTTTATTTTGGCTGGCAGGTGCTGCTGGTACAAACTTGTATGTTTCTCTGGAATCTCGGTGTCAATACCTTGCTGGTCCTCTATTTTGCTAACAGGAATTACAGGAGGATCGATCTCTCAAAAGGAGGGACATTTAACTGGGAAGGCGTGGGGGCTTCACAGTGGTTGCTTACTCTTCCTCTTCTGGTTCTGCCCTATGTTATTTTTGTTCCGCTCAAATACCTGGGATATCCCGAAGCTTCCATATTGCTGATCGGTTTTACCGGTTTGTTGTTTGTAGTAACCCGTCAGTTCTGGGTAGGTAAGTTGACCGAAAATTTCAAGAAACAGCGGTATCAGATTGCGGAGGGCTTCAGGCATCAGTAGTCCCGGGGCTTTACATCCCGGATGGGTTTAGAGTGACCGGGGACGGTTTGCCTGTAACGAACTATAATTGAATAAGACAGATAAGAATAGAATACCAGGGTATGATAGAAATAAAGAATTTAAAGAAGGTTTATAACGGGGTTACTGTTGTTAATATTCCGGAACTGACCATCAATAAAGGAGAAACAATCGGGCTTGTTGGAAATAACGGTGCCGGGAAAACGACGCTCTTCAGAATGATACTTGACCTGATCCGTCCTCATGCGGGTGAAGTGCTGTCGAAGGGGGAACATGTAGGCCAGACAGAGCGCTGGAAAGATTATACGGCGTCTTATCTTGATGAGGGGTTTCTGATCGACTATTTTACACCGGAAGAATACTTTTACTTCATTGCTGGTTTAGCAGGTCTGAGCAAGGCGCATACCGATTCTGAACTGGAGGAGTACAGCGACTTCTTTAACGGGGAGATCCTTAAAAAGAACAAGTATATACGGGATCTTTCGAAAGGGAATCAATGTAAGGTAGGTGTGGTGTCGTGTTTGCTTCAGAAGCCTGAAGTGCTTATGCTTGACGAGCCTTTTGCCAATATAGATCCGAGTACCCAGATCCGTTTGAAGAATATGCTCAGGCAGATTAACCATGAAGCCGGGACGACCACCATTGTATCGAGCCATGATTTAAATCATGTTACTGACATATGCGGGAGGATATTGCTGATGGAAAAGGGCAAGATCATAAAGGATATACAAACGGACAGTAACACAAAAGAAGAACTAGAGGAGTACTTTTCTGTTATGCAATAAAACCCAGAGACAATGAATACGGATCTTACAGGAAAGAGGGCATTGGTTTGCGGAAGCACGCAGGGGATCGGTCGTGCATGTGCTTTTGAACTGGCTTCTATGGGAGCAAGCATCACACTGGTGGCAAGAAATGAGGAAAAACTGAAGGCTGTCATCAGCCAGCTTCCTGTGGATGATACGGAAACACATAATTATATCGTAGCTGACTTTGCAGAACCTGAACAGTTAAAATCAGGGCTCGAACGTTTCCTTAAAGATTTCTCTGTGGATATCCTGGTGAATAATACGGGAGGGCCAAAGGGGGGGCCAGCAATTGAAGCCGTCCCCGACGAATTTTTGCAGGCTTTTACAAGTCATCTTATCTGCAATCAGATCCTTGTTCAGGCGATAGTACCAGGAATGAAAGCAGCAGGCTGGGGAAGAATCATTAATGTTATTTCGACTTCCGTGAAAACTCCGCTTAAAGGCCTGGGAGTTAGCAACACCATAAGAGGTGCTGTTGCTAACTGGGCGAAGACATTATCATTTGAACTTGGACCTTTTGGAATTACTGTAAATAATGTCTTACCGTCTACGGCTATGACCGGCAGGCTGGAATCGCTAATCAGAAGCC
This sequence comes from Pararcticibacter sp., assembly GCA_052039655.1. Classification (GTDB taxonomy): domain Bacteria; phylum Bacteroidota; class Bacteroidia; order Sphingobacteriales; family Sphingobacteriaceae; genus Arcticibacter. The sequence continues at coordinate 242 of JBQGEO010000335.1, read as the reverse complement.
GGGCAGAGAAGGAAGGGAAAAGCGAGGAATCTGTGAAGGAAGAGATGATCCGTGAAATTCCGGCGGGCAGGATTGGCACAGCAGAAGACGTGGCAGCAGCAATTGCATTTCTTGCTTCTCCAGCAGCTGACTATATTAACGGTATCAATATTCCTGTAGACGGCGGAAAGACTCCTTCTTTATAATGGGCTAATGGTTGGTTGCCAGAAACCACAGTGCATGAAACAGGATTGCAGGGACGA
>JBQGEO010000334.1:0-4762 GCA_052039655.1 Pararcticibacter sp. | reverse complement strand
CTGTTTGCTCAGTCCTGTAAAAAAAGCAAAACAGACGATCCCAGTATCAGAGTTGATCCGCCCGTAGAACAGGCGAAATCTTTCAAAAACCCTTTGATAGATGGCGCGGATCCCTTTGTAGCGCAAAAAGACGGCTACTATTATTTTTTGTCTACAAGGGGCGGTGATATAGCCATTGCAAAAACGCGGGCGATGTCGAAGCTTGCTACCGCAGTAAATAAGGTAGTATGGACACCAGCGCAAAATACCGAATACTCTGCCGATATCTGGGCGCCTGAGCTTCATTTCCTTTCAGGAAAGTGGTACATCTATTTCGCCGCCTCCCAAAGTGGTGTTGAGAATAGTAACCGCATGTTTGTGCTCGAAAACGGAAACGCCGACCCCACGCAGGGAACATGGACATTTAAGGGCAAGATATTTGACACAGCCAATGATCAATGGGCTATAGACGGCTCGATACTTACCATTGGCGACAAAAACTACCTGATATGGTCTGGATGGGAAAGCGTTTCGGAGAGGTTTAAACAACTTATCTATATAGCGCCAATGTCTAACCCCTGGACGCTTAGCGGGCCAAGGGTGCCGATATCAACGCCAACGAACGTATGGGAGAAATACGAGCCCGGCTCTATGGGTATCGGTGTAAATGAAGGGCCGATAGCATTACAACGTGATGCGAACAGTCCCCTGTTTATTATTTTCTCCGCCAGCCGCTATACCAGCGATAACTACTGCCTCGCCCAGATTCAGCTAAAAGCAGGCGGCAATCCTCTGGTGGCAGCAGATTGGATCAACAAAAAACAGGTTTTCGGGCGAAGCGACAATAACGGGGTTTATGGCCCCGGACATAATGGCTTCTTTACAAGCAGCAAGACAGATGACAAGGGGGTAACACAAACCGAAAACTGGTTTATCTATCATGCGCGCAGTGTGCCTAACCAGCCAAATGCGGCCCGGACAAGCCGAATGCAGAAACTTACCTGGAATGCCGACGGCTCGCCAAACTTTGGTACCGCTATTGGCACTAACGTCGCCATTCCCAACCCCATAGGTGAGTAAGTAATTAATAAGTAATAACCAAAAACTATTAATCATGAAAAAAAAGACATACAGTAAAATAGTTATACTTCTATCCATTTGCTATTTCTTTCAGGGTTGCAAAGATGAAATTAACCCCCCCGGCCAGGATGAATCACTATATAACCAGCTATACAGGCCCCAGGCGGTAAAAAGCGCCGTTGTGAAGACGCTAATAGAAAAACCGGAAGACCAGACGCTGATTTACGGAGCGAATATTGGTGGAATGAAGTCTCCGGAGAGCGACATCAAGGTTTCTTTCCATGTAGACCAGGATATGGCGGCTGCCTATAACTCAGCGAATCATACTTCTTATGAAATACCGCCGGCAGAATCTTTTCAGTTAAGTAGTACTGAGGCGGTAATAAAGAAAGGCACGTTCGCGACCGAACCGCTGAAGTTGTCTATAAAAACCACTGGCGCAGGATTGAAACTTTTTAAGACCTATTTGATACCGATCACGATTTCCTCTGACCATATGACAAATGCGAATCTTAAAACAACCTTTTTCTTAGTAAGGTGCGAGCCGGATATTGCAAATTATCCGGATTATGACCGCTCTGGCTGGAAGGTAATAGATTTTTCGACACAGGAATCCAGCGGTGAGGGACCAAATAACGGACGGGCTATATTTGCATTTGATAACGACATCAATACATTCTGGCATTCACAGTGGACAGGGAGCGGCAGCCGGCTACCTCATTATTTAACTGTTGACATGGGCATGATAACAACCGTCCACGGATGTAATTTTATCCAAAGACAGGCAAGTGGCATCGCCGGTAAGGCGGATTCTGTTCTGATAAGCTATAGCGTAGATAATAATGAGTGGAAGAATGCTGCCGGCATTCATTTACAAGCTATACAATCACAACAAAAGATATGGCTGCCGGATTTTGTCCAGGCACGTTATCTCAAATTCACCATTGTTACAACGCATAGCGAACAATTCTCAAATATGGCTGAGATTGGCGCTTATTAGACTATCTTTATTTCAGATTATAAGACCAAAACGATCAATACATGAAGTTCATCAACAAATTTGCTTTCTGTCTCCTGCTTTTAGTGGCATCCGGGCGCCTTGCAGCGCAAAAGCCAATCGACCTGACATCGCCAAACGGCCAATTGAAGGTATCGGTCACTCTTAGTGATAAAATATATTACTCTGTGGCCGCCAATGGCAAAGAGCTGCTTGTTAAAAACCATTTGGGTCTTAGCCTGGCTGACGGCAAGCTTGGTGTTAACCCGAAACTGGCGTCATCTAAAAAGACAAAAGGCGAAGAAGTGATTAAACCCTACGTTCCCGTTAAATTCTCAACGGTAAAAAGCGTTTTCAATTCGTTGTTGCTGAACTTTAAGGGCAACTTCTCTGTGGAGTTTCGTGCTTACGATGAGGGCATTGCTTATCGTATTATCACCGCCAAAAAAGGTGATATTGAAGTATTGACGGAAGATTTCAGCATTGGTTTTCCGGAGGATTATGTATTAAACCTGCAGCAGACCGGCGATTTTAAGACATCCTCCGAAGAACCGTATACGCATATCTCGTCAATGAGCTGGAAACCGGAAGAAAAGATGTCAACATTGCCCGTATTGATCGGGACGAAAAATAAATATAAGATACTGATCAGCGAATCTGACTTATCCGACTATCCCGGTCTCTTTCTGAAAGGAACGGGAGAGAATGGCGCTACCGGGACTTTCCCCAGGGCACCGCTGGAGTTCGGTCCGGACGGTGATCGCAGTCAGAAGATCCTTAGGACTGCTGACTACATCGCCAAAACCAAAGGTACCCGGAGCTTCCCGTGGCGCTATTTTTTGATCACCAGCGATGATAAACAAATCCTGGAGAACACCATGACCCTTAAACTGGCACCGAAAAGCACTATCAGTGATCCTAACTGGATAAAACCCGGACAGGCCAGCTGGGAGTGGTGGAATGATGCTACGCCTTATGGACCGGATGTGAATTTTGTATCGGGTTATAACCTCGATACTTATAAGTATTATATTGACTTCGCCTCAAAATATGGTGTTAAATACATTGTAATGGACGAGGGCTGGGCAAAAAGCACCACCGATCCCTACACCCCTAATCCCAAAGTCGACCTCAAAGAACTGATCCGTTATGGTAAACAAAAAAACGTGGGGATTATTTTATGGCTTACCTGGCTGACTGTTCACAATAATATGGACTTGTTCAAAACTTTCCATGAGTGGGGCATTAAAGGAGTAAAGATTGACTTTATGGATCGCAGCGACCAATGGATGGTGAATTATTATGAAAATGTTGTGAAGGAAGCGGCAAAGAATGAAATATTTGTTGATTTCCATGGCGCTTTCAAACCCTCCGGTCTCGAGTATAAGTATCCCAACCTGTTAACTTACGAAGGTGTGCGGGGGCTGGAGAACATGGGAGGCTGCTCGCCGGATAACAGCACTTATCTGCCCTTTATGCGTAATGCTGTTGGCCCCATGGACTTTACGCCGGGTGCTATGATCAACATGCAACCTAACGTTTACCGTGCCGATCGCCCTAATGCTGCTGCTATTGGCACCCGTGTTAATCAACTGGCTATGTATGTGGTTTTCGAAAGCGGCTTATCCATGCTGTGCGATAACCCAACATTGTACTACCGTAATGCTGACTGCACTGAATTTATAACAAGCGTACCGACTACGTGGGACGAGACAAAAGCCCTGATTGCCGATGCCGGCCAGATAGCTGTGGTTGCCAAACGCAAAGGCCAGAAATGGTTCATTGGCGCAATGGTAAACGGTAAAGAAGACACCCGTGAAGTTGAACTGAACTTTGACTTTTTACCCAAAGGCAAGACTTATACCATGACCTATTTTGAGGATGGTATAAATGCAGGACGGCAGGCAATGGACTACCGCAAGAAGACCAGAGAAGTCAAATCCGGAGATAAAATGACCATTACCATGGTGCGGAACGGCGGCTGGGCTGCCAGTTTACAATAAGAGCTTCTGGTTTTCAAAAGAAAACTCAAACCTTAGATATGGCCGCTACACAACACTAAATAAATGACCGGATATCCATTTAGCAAATGGTCCGGTCATTCTTCTTTAGCCCAAAGGCTTATGAGGAACTTAATAAACGCATCTTTATGAACAAGATAATTTACACTGCAATAGCCTGCTCCTTTTTTTTATTTGGATGTAGTTCATCTAAAAAGATCGCATCTCTGATACCCGAAAAGCCGTCGCAAGCGCCGGATTACTTCTGTACCTGGAACTTACAGGGGTATGTTACCAGTTTTTCGTCGACGGAAGCGCAGAGAAACGCAATGAATGAAAAGAATATTTTTGGCAAGGGCCCGCACGAGCACTGGGCCGGGATGTTCAAGAAAGTTAATCGTGATCTTTATTTTCTCCTGGATGATTCATGGGATGCACCGCTTAACAATGACAAAAGCTACTTCGGAAGCCTGATCGTTGACTCGGTCAGGTTTCCCTCTGTTGCCGGAAGAAAGCCGGCACAGCGCTTAAAGATTTTATCAGATAAGGTTAAAAATGCCGGCTGGAAAGGTTTAGGCCTTTGGATATGTGCACAGGAAGCGCCAAAATACAAAACCGGAGATAGCGTCGGCTACTGGACGGAGCGTCTTCAATGGATGGATACAGCCGGCGTAGGTTACTGGAAAGTTGACTGGGGCGAAAAGGA
>JBQGEO010000333.1:0-5752 GCA_052039655.1 Pararcticibacter sp. | reverse complement strand
TCCGAATGCGTTGAGTGAGAGAAGAACAAACGATAGTAGTGGTCTGAATCTTTTTGGCATGGGCGCGAAAATATAAAAAAGCCCGCAGAGGCTGGCTGCGGGCACAAATAAAATGCTTTAACGTGAAAGGCCGTGTTTTACAGCGTAATAATTTTGTTATTTTACTGAAACGGGCAGCTGAATGTGCTCCCATCTCAATTCAAAACCGGCTTTGGTAATCACATATTTTAATCTTTCCTGCAAGTCCGTTACTTTGCGGGGTTTAACTTTTACGCGAAGTGCATCCTGGGACTGGTCATATTTATATGCTCCCCATTGTTTTGCTACTTTATTGAAGATTACCGTCCATTCAGCATTCTCCTCAGGAATGACGAAAAGTGCATAGGTTCCGGCGGGGAGAGACTGACCTTCTACTTTGACGTCTTTATCGGTTTTGAAAGTAGTGGCGTCATTTGCTCCTGCCCTCCAGACTTTGCCGTAACTTTCAAGTCCGCCCCAGATCGCCCTGCCTTTAACAGCCGGACTTCCGTAAGTAATCTTAACATTGGCTTTGCCGATCTTAGCGCTTACGCTGTCTTTCGGACTTGCCACAGGTTTTTTTTCCTGTGCAGAAGATGGTACAGCAAAAAGAAGTACGTAAACAAAAAGAGCTAACGCATTTAGCTTTACTACAAAGTGATTTTTCATGTTATAGTTTTTGAATGGTTGTTGCTTCTGCAAGGTAGCGCATTTTTCTGTTTCCAGGAAATAAAGCGCTTCTTTGCCGGGATAAATAATATACATCAGGCGGGACGGTTGAATGCATACTGATCAACTCAATATCTAACTGATTTTTATGCAAGGTATCCGGATTATGTTATTCTGTATAATCGAGGTCTTTACTGAAGCTTTCCTTCAGCCGGCTGAGTGCAAAAACAGCAATTGCGGTGAGTAAAAAGATCATGATATATCCGCTTTTAATAATTCCAAAGTAAGAAGCCAGAAACTCAAACAGCAGTGTCGAGGGAATAAGCGCCCCTCTTACAAAGTTCGGTGCAGTGGTGGTGACGGTTGCCCTGATATTAGTTCCGAACTGTTCTGCAGAGATCGTCACAAAGGTGGCCCAGTATCCTACCGCAAACCCCATAAAAAGACACAACCAGGAGAAGGTCTGCACACTCATGCCTGTTCCGCCGAGATACAGAACGGAAGAAATAAGAATGAGTACCTGGAATATCAAAACTGTAAACTTTCGTGATTTGATGAGCTGAGCCAGCAAGCCGGCGAAGATATCGCCCGCGGAAATTCCGACATAGGTAAACATGATGCCCTTGGCGGCGCTCAACGGCTCCTGGCTATGAAGAGCCTTTCCGAATTCAGGAGCGAGTGTTACAAATATTCCTACCACGAACCAGATGGGCAGACCGATGCAAATACACCAGAGGTATTTCAGGAACCGCCCGGAACTTTGGAAGAGCATAAAGAAATTTCCCCGCTTTACTTCCGATTCTGTAGCATCTCTGAACATTTTGGATTCAAAGGTGCCGAGACGGAGCAGCAGCAGAAGGATGCCGAGTCCTCCGCCAACAAAATAAGACACTCGCCAGGAATAGTGAGCGGCGACAACAGCGGCGACTAATGCACCAAGAACCCCTACTCCGGCAACAATCATTGTTCCGTAACCCCTTTTGTTTTTATCCATTGTTTCGCTTATAAGCGTGATGCCCGCACCCAGTTCTCCCGCAAGCCCGATTCCGGCAATTAAGCGTATGACGGCATAGTCATGTATCCCGGTGACGAAGCCGTTGGCGATATTGGCGAGTGAATACATCAGAATAGAACCGAAAAGCACTTTGATCCTGCCGAATTTATCTCCTGTAATTCCCCAGATGATTCCGCCGATCAACAGCCCGGTCATCTGCATATTCAGGACATATTCTCCCATCTTCCTCATTTCATTTTCGTGTATCCCAATTTCTTCAAAGCTCCTGACCCTTACGATAGAAAATAATATAAGATCATAGATGTCAACAAAATAGCCCAGTGCAGCTACTAGTATTAATAATGCAACATTTTGTTTTCCGGGAAGAGTCTGCTCCATAGATGTAAAGTAATTAGTATAATCTGGATAAACTGGTTGCTGAAAATACGGATTAGAATACAAATGAAGATGTCTGAATAAAAAAAGCCTGATGATGTCCATAATGACAACACCAGGCCTGAGCGATGAGCGTAAAAGGGGTTAAGGTGCCGGTGTATTGGATTTCGAACTTGTGTCTGTTGAGGTGCCCTGTCCCTCCGGCCCTACTGCCCCGCCGGGAATGGATCCGCTTACGGATGTGTCAACCGTCCCCGTGTCGGTTCCTTCTATCTGGGTATTGTTTGCGGTATCAGTCATGGTAGTATCTCCTTCCTGATCCGCGTTTCGCCCGCTGTTACTGCTACAGGCCGAAACTGAGAATGCAAAGCAGGCTGCTGCTATTGCAATTTTAAGAGCATTTGTTTTCATAGTTTTGTTAGTAGTTAAATTATTACTATTGTTGTTCACAGGTAAAGTCCGTCCGGGTCACTGAATAGATGTCATCCAGGCCATCGGGTACCGGGTATCTGTCGTAACAACAATGATACCAGTTAAATAATTTTTACGGGCTGGCGGATCTATGAGAATAAGGATGATATAAGATGCGGGTTTCAGAGAGTACATTAAAGTGGGTTTTACGTTTTTACCCTCCTCTTCTGTTCCAGAGAATCTGGGTAAAGAGATTTGATAAAGGATTTATGGGCGTGGAGGTGAAAATATGTAAAAGTATATTAAACCTCAATTACAACCGTTCTATATTCGGAGGAACAATCTACAGTGCAGCGGATCCTTTTTTTGCCGTACTTTTCTATCAGGCATTATTGAAACGCGGATATAAGGCGCTCATTTGGCAGAAAGCGGCGGATATTGACTATATTAAGCCTGGATTCTCCGATCTTTATTTCAGGATCAGGCTGGAGGAGAATGATCTGCTGGAGGCTTGCGAAGTACTCGATACTGACGGCAGGTTTGTCAGGAGTTTCCCCATTGAAATTAATGATAAGCATGGAGAAATCTGTGCAAGGGTGAACAGTGTGGTATACATCCGCAAATTGAATAATGTTAAAACAGAAATCCTTTAAGTGTTTTATTTATAGTACATGAATCGACTCAAGCCCTACCATATCCGTCAACTAATTCTGGAAGGTGAAGAAGTGTCTTTAGACTTCAAGAAGACTATAACTTCATGTTCGAAAATAGCGAAGACCATGGTCGCTTTTGCCCATAATACGGGAGGCCGGCTTTTGGTTGGGGTGGCCGACAACGGCGACATAAAAGGGGTAAGATCAGAGGATGAAGAGAAATATATGCTGACTAAGGCAGCTCATTTCTACTGCCGTCCGGCATTGGAACCATCTTTTGAGGAAGTATATATTGATGATAAGATCGTGCTGGTAGCCGAGATCAGAGAGAGCGATATCAAGCCTCACTACGCTCTGGGTGAAGATAATAAGTGGTGGGTATATATACGCGTCAAAGACAAGAGCCTTCTTGCCAGTAAGATCGTGGTAGATGTTCTGAAGGCTGAGTCGAAGGAGGATGGTGTCCTCATTGAATATTCCGGCAAGGAAAAAGCCCTCCTTGAGTATCTTGAATCGAACGAACGTATTACCGCACGTGAATACAGCAGGATGCTGAACCTTTCCCGCCGGCGTGCCCAGAGAATCCTGGTTACTCTTGTTTTATCAGGTCTTATCAGGGTACATACGACGGAAAAGGAAGAGTTTTATACAGCTTCATAATGCAGACCCGAAAACCGGGGTCAGAATACTCCAAGGGTACTTTTATCCCGGTCTTCGTATCCCCATTCTTCGTCTGCTTCCAGTTCCGTTCCGGTATAAATTCCATGCCGGATGATTGTGTACGCCATCCATAGAATGACCACGGGGGAGAAGAAGAACATCCATGCGGCTCCTGTCGGATAGTTTCCCCATACAAGGATCAGAAAGACTAGCAGGTACAAGCTGGCCGCTGCGATTGAAAAAATTAATTTGCGTGTCATAGGTAAATGTTTAAGGAAGATGTGGTGTACAAGTATATTGTTGTTTAACAGGCTCAATAAAAATGCCAAAACATTTTAGCCTTTCCTGTTATTGAATAATTGCAAAATCTACACTATGTATACCTTAGGAATTAACGCTGTATTTCACGATTCGGCAGCTTGTCTGCTTAAAGACGGGGTATTGATTGCCGCCGCAGAAGATGAACGGTTTACTCACATCAAACATGGAAAAAGGCCTGTGCCGTTCAGTACCTGGGAATTACCCTTTCATGCGATTAATTATTGCCTGGAAGCCGCCGGGATTCACCTTAACGATGTCGACCATGTCGCTTATTCATTTGATCCGTGGCTGCTGTGCGATGAAACGTACAAGGCCCGGCCAGAGGTTGAAATTCCATTTGTACAGTCGGCCACTGCCCGTAGTAAGGAATGGCTGAATCCCTGGGACCCGCTTTTTTTGTCGTATATCGTTAATGTCCCCAGGCAGCTGAGAGATGGCTATCCTCACCATCTTCAGAAACGTTTTCAGGGTACACGTCCCGATGCCTTTAAATTTCATTATGTGGAGCATCATATCAGTCATGCTGCCAGCGCATTTCATCCGTCTCCCTTTTCGGAGGCAGCTGTAATGACGCTTGACGGCCGCGGGGAGCTCGCAACTACTACGTATAATATCGGCTCAGGAAACAGGCTTGAAAGGATCGGACAGGTGAATATGCCCCATTCCCTGGGACTTCTTTATGAGCAGCTTACCTCATACCTGGGATTTTTGCATTCTTCTGATGAATACAAAGTCATGGCTTTGGCCTCCTACGGTAAACCTGAGTTTGCAGATGATTTTCGTCAGATGATCCGGATTGGCAGCAATGGGGATTATACGATCGGAGATCCAAAGTTTGAAGAGCGGTTTGGACCGGTGCGCCTGAGGCACGAGGAGTTTACAAAACATCATTTTAATATCGCTCATTCACTACAGGTTGTACTTGAAGAGAAAGTACTTGAAATAAGCGACTGGTTTTACAGGGAAACCCGTCAGGAGAACCTCTGTCTTGCTGGCGGCGTAGCTCTTAATTGTGTATTAAATGCGAGGTTAAGAGACAGAGGCCCGTTTAAAAATATATGGGTGCAGCCAGCCGCCGGAGATGCTGGTACCGCACTGGGAGCTGCGATATGGGTGGATACCAATGAACGGAAAAGCACCAGCAGGGATTTTGAGATGACCCATGCTTACTGGGGGCCTGAATATTCTGACGAAGAAATTGAAAAGTTTATTAAATGGGCTAAGGTGCCGTACAGGAAACTGGAAAATGTCGCAGAAGAGACCGCAGAGATCCTTGCGCAAGACAAAATCATCGGCTGGTATCAGGGACGGATGGAATTTGGTCCCCGGGCACTTGGAAGCCGCTCGATCCTTGCCTCTCCTATCAGTTCTGAAATGCAGGCCCGCCTGAACGAAGTCAAAGACCGGGAGGATTTCCGTCCTGTAGCGCCTGTGGTGCTCGAGGAGGATGCATCAGAGTGGTTTGAAAACGCGCATTATTCGCCTTTTATGCTTTTCATTTACGATGTAAAACCCGATAAAGCGGATAAGATTCCTGCTGTCAGACATGTTGACGGAACAGCGAGGATTCAGACTGTAAACAGGAAACAGCATCCGGCGTATCACGAATTGCTGACTGCATTCAAAAGAA
>JBQGEO010000332.1:0-6960 GCA_052039655.1 Pararcticibacter sp. | reverse complement strand
CGGAATTCTCAGGTAAAGCGGGAAATTAGCATCAGAGGCAGTCCTGACAGTGAGTTCTACTGACTCTTCAAAAGGATATTTCGTAACAGCAGATAATGTTACTTCCTTTCCATCTCCTACTTTTGCTTTCACGTCCCCCTGTGCGTATAACTGAGCCGCCAGCCCCCTGTCAGGGGTAGCCATCCAGCAATTCTCCGCGTAGTATACCCACCCTGCTGCATGATTATGCTGGCAGCAACGACTGCTGAAAGGGTTCATCATCAGAAAGGGCCCCGAGTTATCAATACCCGGATGATGGTTCTTACTGTCACTGATCACCATGTTAGGTGCAGTAAGATACCGGAGAGCTTTATAGTCGGGCATAAAGGCCGCCGGAAAACTATTGAATGCAATGTCTTCACAATTATCAGCCCAGTATGGATCGCCTGTAGACCGTAACATCATCTGGTCGGAGGTCATTTGCTCTACAAACCCGCAGGTTTCGGTGGCTTGCCGGGGATCGTCATATCCTTTCCTGGCATTTTCGTCAGCTCCGAACATTCCACCCGGCACATGTCCATAGATGGCTCTGATCAGCTTAAAATTATTATAGGAAGCGTTAAGGTCCTTTACATCATGACTTAGTAAATAGTACTGAGCCGGTTCGCGGAAGCATTCCGCGATATTGACATTGTGCCAGTTCGGCAAGTTGTCCGGCTGTCTCCAGTTAGCCGTATTCCTGTCTGTTTTCGCTGCAAGATCAAGCAGCCATTTATCTCCTGTTATATTATACAGCCAGAATACGCTGTACAGATTATCTCCACCACGGCTGTTTTCCCAGTAATCTTCCAAAAATAAGCTGTCAGGAACCGACAACTGCCATTTGAAATATTTCGTCATAAAATCAACTACACGCTTATCGCCGGAATACTCATAGTAAGATTGCAGGCACCAGATCATCGGCATGTTGGTCCAGAGGTCCCTTTTCCCTTTACCCTTTTCAACATCAGGGCCAAAATCTCCGTTATCCCTCTGATTACTGAGGACTGCCTCAATCCAGAACTTCGCATCGCTGATCATTTTAGGATCATTCAGCATATACCCTATATTGGCATATCCTTTCAGCCAGTAAGGCAGTTCTTCCCACCCATATTTTCCCTTACCCTCCTTATTCAGCCAGGCATTGTCCTCCTTTGAAAGCCAGATACTGATCTCTCCCAGGTTGCCGGTTAATCCCTCACGCTGAAGATCCAATGCTTTTTTAAGCCAACCACCTGGTTTGAACGCCGTGACTGGCAGTTTCATGAAAGGCTGCGTTAATAAAGGGGCACGGTTGTTCATATAAAAGTTGTTCACTTCCGACGTCTCAGGCTTGGAGACGACCTCTGCTTTAAGACGGCTTTGTGCCAGTCCGGGCTGTGCAGACGAATACAGCAGAAGTAATAATACCCCGATTGTAGCCCTTTTTGAAAAGTTATTCATATATCCTTGTGTATGAGTGTGTGTTGCGGCGAAAGAGAGGAGCCGAAGCGCGGCGCACATCCTGCGATTTTCTTTCAGAAGGGAAAATGAAAGAAACACATAGCTTGTTCATTGGAAAACCGGCAAAACGCCAATTGAGCACGGGCATAATAGAGTTAGTTTTTCGTACAATGCAAATAAAAAGGTTTTCTTAGTTTAAATCGTATCATTATTTCTCCGATTCGTCTCATTTATAGCACTGATTACTGTAAAAGAGCCGGATAACAATATGATTACTCATACTGTCATCCGGCAAAGTGCTTTAAAGTTCGACTTTGGCGAGCGGTGAAAAAACAAGGTCCTCGATACCCGCGATCTTCACTCCTACCCTTGCAAATACATAATTTTGCGCAGGTACCAGTGCAGGTACATTCACACTGATACTGACATTGCTCCAGTTCGTCGCCGGGCTTATAGAAAGGTTAGCATTCGCTATTTGCGTTTCATTGGAAACGAACTGTGTCTTATTGATATAAAGGGTTACCCGCTCTATATCTTTAGCGTTGACGTCCGTAATGATCTTATCGATCCGGCAGTTTGCTGTTACCTGTCCGCCGCTGTACGAAAATTGAGCATTGCGCACGAGGTAATACGGGATCACCTCGATATCCATCGTCCGGCTGCCCTTCATAGCTACGGCTATTGTGTCTTTTGCTGAGCCGCTGGAAACCGTCATAAACGGCCCCTGCCCGCCAGGGAACACAAGCTTATAATTGCCATCGAAAATCACAGTGGAAAACGCACCGTCCTGCTTTATAGGAACACCTATCGGTGTAAGTTTTCCCCATCCGGGTTGCCATAACTCAAAACGCACCTGCCCTTCTTCCACATTCACGGGCTCTCCCTGGTAAACTATTCTTCCCCCGAGCGTAGCCGATGGTTCATCATAATCATCCTTTGCACAGGAGGCCAGAAAAACCAGGACTATCAGTATATATCTAAATTCTTTTTTCATGATCGGTTCTTAATAATGTAAGCTTTTATTGATTCGGATTCCTGACGATCTTGGGATTATTATTTCTTGTTTCGTCGGATATAAATGAGTAGTAATTTCCTAACTGGAAACGGTCGGCCCCGGTTACCCGGCTGGGCTTCGTAATCCGGAACACCCAGCGGCCATTTTCTGAAGACGCAGGGTTGTACACTTTATAAGGAATCAAACCAAAAGGCTGTGTGTTCCTTTTTGTGGCACTTCCAATATTTTCCGTCAGGTTACCCGCAGACATAGGATTGCCATCCCAAACAATATGCGCAAGCCTCCAGCGCTTCATATCATAGAAATAGAGCCCTTCAAACGCAAATTCAACCCTTCTCTCATGGACGATCCGGTTAAATGTCAGGTCGGCAGCGGAAAGTGGTGTAGTGAGGCCTGCCCGTCTCCTCACCTGGTTAATATAAGGAAGAGCAACATTCGGGCGTCCGAGCTCAAAAGCGGCTTCTGCCGCATTCAGTAGCACCTCTGCATAGCGGTACCGGATAAACCAGACCTCACTCTGTACACCGCGCTGTCCTGAACCTTTAGCAGGATCCAGGTATTTACGGATGTAAAAGCCAGTTTGTGCCGTAAATTCTTCTCCGTCAACCGGACCGTCGAAACCGACGACCTGCTCGTTGCTGGTCTTGCCCGGCAATGTCGCTTCTCCTCCTCTCCTCGAAGCAGTCACAATGCTGCCGTCAGCAAGCTGATAGCCTCCCCATATATCAACCGTCCTGCCCTTAAACGCAGTTCCCGGCAATATCACCGTTCCGGCCAGACGCGCATCCCTGTCGGCAAAAATATCAGTTGGCCCCGCATAACTCTTCGAAATATCCAGGGGAGCATATGTATTATCCAGCTTTTCAAAGGCCTCGACCAGATTTAAGGAGGGATTAATGCGTCCTCCTTCCTCTTCCTCCGCTCTGTACCTGGGCTGATTCACAATAGTAAACCCATGTACCTTAGGAGTCTTCAACCGGAAATCCTCTACAAAGATGGGTTCCGGATTACTGTTCTTATCATAGAACAAACTCGAAAAATTCTCAGAAAGATCGGGCTTTCTTTCATATAAGGCATATCTTCCCGCATTGCCGTTAATGATTTCCTGTGCAGCAGCCAGCGCTTTCTCATAATAGGTATTCGCCATAGAAACCGGAATACCTACCTCCCCGCCCGGAAGAGAAACCTGTGGAGTATTTGCTCCATATTTCGCGATAGAAGCGGCATACAAAGCAGCCCTTGTTTCCATCGCAAGCGCAGCTCCTTTAGTGGCCCTCGACTTTTCTTCTATGTCAACGGGCAGAACTGTTTTGATGGCTTCCGCTTCAGCAATAACAAAATCATATATTTCCGACTCTTTAGACCTTGCATACTGGAGGTAAGTGGGGTCGCCGCTGTAATTATATTGCAATGGTTCCAGTATCAGGGGTACCCCTCCCATTCTCTTTACCAGTTCAAAATAGTAAGAAGCCCGAAGGAACCTCGCTTCTGCAATAAAGCGGTCCCTCAAAGCCGCATCGATCGCATTGGCATCAGAGCATTTTTTAATAAACAGGTTGAGCTCCCTGATATAGGCATAATCCCAGGATCCCCAGGCCCCATAACCAAACGAGTTATTCTGCACAAGTCCATAATCTCCTGATGCAGAAGGAAATGATTCGTTAAATTCGGCATCAGACAGCGACTGCCAGTTCTCCGGCGAGCCAAAATCATAATACCTGTTATACAAATCACCTAATACGGATAATATACTGGCCGGATCTTTCCAGACAGTTTCCTCTTCGAGAATATTCTGAGGTGCCCTGTTCAGGAAATCATCCTCATTGCAACTTATCGTTAAGAGCAAAGACAGGAACACTATACTATTTAATATCTTTTTCATAAACATATCTTAAAAAGAGAGATTCACACCTACATTTACAAACCTGTTCTGGGGATACTGAAGGCCATTAGGATCAATGATCTCCGGCTCTACCCCTACGTCTTTCATATTGTCAATAGAGAACAGGTTATAACAGTTGACATATACCCGTGCCCGCTGAATCTTCACCTTATCAATCCATGCCTTGGGAAGACTGTATCCCAGCTCTATAGTCCTTGCCCGGAGGTACCATACATTAGTGGCCCAGAATGTCGAAGGCCTGCTGTAATTACTATGTTCTCCGTTATTATATCTGAGTGCAGGATACTTTCCCGGGATCCACTGACTGTTTACATCAAAAGGATCGGCACGGTGCCACCTGTCTTCATAGAATTGTTTCAGCAAAGCCACTTCATTCTGAAAAGTCAATAGCATTTCCCAGTTCTGAAGAAACGTATATAAAGATCCGCCCGAAAAATCAGCGCTGAAGTCCAGGCCCTTCCAGGCAAGAGTAAGACTGATCCCGTAATTGATAACAGGGTTCCTGTCGGGCCAGTACCCTATCGGCCGGAAATCATCTGCATCAATTCTGCCATCGCCGTTCTGATCTTTATAAATCAGATCTCCCGGGATAAGCGTACTGTTTCCCTTTCCGTCTATATTCACCGGATAGTTGTTAATTTCTTCGTACGACTTGAATTGTCCGTCTACCTCCAGTCCCCACATAATATTGCTCCACCTGTTTTCAACAGAGTTGAAGTAATGATCGAGCGAATTTCCGAACAGGGGCTTATAAGTGTTCAGGCTCTTCGGGCGGGCGAATGAAAAGTTCATCCCGACAGTATATTTAACCTCTCCCGATGTACCCTGGTAATTCAAAGCTGCTTCATATCCGATTACCGCATCGCTGTTCACATTTTCTTCAGGAAGGGTATATCCTATTTCAGATGGCACCAGCTGATCATATTTCCTGCCTCTTAAACCAGTCCGCTTGCGGTAGAAATAGTCTACAACACCTGTCACTTTATTGCTGAACATGGAGAAGTCAGCTCCGATGTCGAACATCCGGCTTTTAAACCATGAAATATTGGAAACTGGTATCCCCTTGTCCCTGGCAGCCATTACAGGATTTCCGCTCAGAATAGCGGTCCCGACGTTCCCGTATGTATAACCGGGCAGATAATCATATGGGCCGATTCCGATATCATCGTCCCCCATGATTCCATAGGATACGCGGAACTTCAAATCATTCAGAATATTCTTATCGCCCAGGATCTTTTTGGAAAAATTCTCTTCTGTGATCCGCCATCCTGCCGATACTGAGGGAAAATACCCTACGCGTTTTCCGGGTGCAAATTTCCATGAAGCATCACGCCTGCCCGAAGCTTCAAAATAATATTTATTGGAATAGCTGTAGTTTAACCTGCCAATATACCCGATGCGTGCCTCTTCCAGCGCTCCGTCATCGTACCTGTCCATCGTATTAAAGTAAATCAGAGGCAGGACATTTGTCGCGGGTACAGAGTGAAGCCAGGTGTTTAATTCATTCTTTTCAATCCAGTCAGTTGCCAGGGTCGCACCTACTGTATGCTTTCCAAACGTGTTATTATAGTTTACCTGAGCCTGGTAGGTATTGGTGATCTTTTTTTCGGTTCCACGTTCCCTCCACGGATTTGTACTGCCTCCTGTCACCCTGTAGGTGTCATCAGCCGGATTATATGTGTACGTTTCATAGGTATACTCATGCCCGTTCATAATCTTATCAGCGATGTAGTAAGAGTAAGTACCTCTTGCAGTCAGCCCTTTCACCCAGGGGAATGTATAATCTACGTTGAAATTCGTTTGCAATACTCTCCACTCTTCACGCCAATAACCCGATAACTCTTTATTCAGATAGCCCCAGTTGGTCTCGTTATGCCCAATATCATTGACATAGTTTGGGTTATCATTGGCAAAGGGTCTTTCCATAGGGCGGTTCCTGAGAATGGCAAACCTGGGCTGCCAGTAGTCATCTGTTCCCGGAACACCGGGATTATCCCGGGTTTCGATCCTGCCATTTATCTGGGCTCCGATTTTAAGAGACTCCGCAACTTTGGCCTCAACATTACTCTGAATATTCGTCCGGTCAAAAGTGAATTCCCTTCCCAGAACAGATTGCTGATCAAGACGGGTTCCCGATAAATAATAATTGATCCTGTCGGATCCTCCGGTAGCATTCAGGTTAATGGAGGTTAGCGGAGCATTTCCCTGTACGATATAATCCTTCCAGTTGAAGCTCTTGTAGCCATACTCCGTTCCCTGCCTGTATTTTTCCAGTTCAGCAGGCGTGATATTAGTAGAGTGGTTGACCGCATTCATCTCAGCATCTGCTTTCGCAAGCATATAGTCGTACGAACTGTTGACAGCGTCTGGAAACCTCGACCAGTTCTGCCATCCGGTATAAGCATCCACGTTAATGGTGTTTCTTGTACCGGTTTTACCGCGTTTTGTTGTGACTACTACTACCCCGTTGGCCGCCCTCACACCATAAATAGCAGCTGATGCATCCTTCAGCACACTGATGCTCTCAATATCGGTCGGAGAAATATTGTTAAACTGACCTGCATCCTGCTGAATCCCATCA
>JBQGEO010000331.1:0-2849 GCA_052039655.1 Pararcticibacter sp. | reverse complement strand
CAACCCTCACCTGATACAAACACTTCATGATCTGAATCTTATGGAGGGGGAAGGATCGGGTTTTGATTTGATATATGAAAAACTGACCAGAGAGGCAAAACCTCTTCCTGAGATCGATGCAAGCATAAACAAAGTGTCAGTAACTGTTTTCGCTTCGGTTGTCGATACTGAAATTCTTTCTATTCTTGACCATATAGCAAGTAATTTTCAATTAAGTCAAAAAGAATTTATTGCATTGGGGATTGTAGCATTAGAGCGGAAAATATTATCTACAAAACTGGCCCAAAAACTTCAGTTACAACATGAAGACCGGATGAGAGCTTGGATTGGCGGCCTAACAGAGAAATCTGTTATTATATCGAGAGGTGTAAAAAAGGGGACGGAATATCTTTTAAACCCGGAATTGTTAGCGCATGCTAAGCTTGGAATCCGCGCTTCTTTGAAAACGATTGATCCTCATAAACTTGAAGCACTCATTGAAGAGGACCTAAGGTATAACGGTGTAAGTAAAATGTCAGATATCCAAGCCAGATTTGACGGTGTTTTGGTGGAAGACATCAGGAAGGCGGTCTACAAAATGGCAGCGGAAGGAAGATTAGATAAACTTGGTGCAGACCGTAACCGAAGCTATATGCTGGCAAAAAAAAAGTAAACTAAAAGCAAACGCAAAAGTAAATTGTATAATCTATTGATATTTAACCAGGTAGCAAAATTTCATAAAAAAGCAAATCGGCAAGTGAGGGAGTTTAGTATATTTTAATAAAATATTATCGTAGCATTATCCCGTTGAAATTAAACGAATCTTTAGTTGAAATGCCTTTCTTATGAAGTTCCCTGTTGGTCCAGGGAGCCATGGGGTGCTCATCTATCCATAAACCCTTTTTTAAGTTTCTTGCGTTGATCTCCAGTTTAGAGAGAACCGGGTCGTTGTTATACTTTTTTAAATGCCATGCTAAACCTGCTCTTATCATTTCATGGCTAAGCTCGGTTCCATTATCTGAATAGGTAAAACCAAGGAACCTGTCGTAGATATCTCTCCCTGTAATTCTTAAAGAAACATTCTTACCATAGCATAGCTGGCTCAAATATCTTTTTGAAACTTTATAGAAAGGCATTCCTCTTTCAGGGGCATCAATCCCCTCCATTCTTACTCTCATCAGGTGATTGTCGTTAACCAGTAGATCATAGGTGTCCCCATCAATTATTGATACTACTTTGCCTGTAACTCCATGCTGTTTTCTGTCAGAATGACTTCGGATATCGACGAAGTATACCTGGTGGCCTTGCTGGAAGACTTCAGGATCTCGGAACAGGAAGGAAACGGGTATCTGCATGATATTTGCTTGTGTAACAGGGATACAAGAGAAGTTTTTTACGATAAATTAGGTTTTACATTTATTCAATTGAGTACCTTTGCAAAAGAAGAGGCTGAATTAGAAACAGACCTTGACTGGTGGCTGTACCTGCTGAAAAACCTCAGCAGATTTAACCGGATACCAGCGGTTCTGAGTCACTCGGTGTTTGAATCGTTATTTCATATAGCAGAATACAGTAAATTACCAAAGGAGGAAAAGATGTTATACGATGCAAGTTTAAAAGCCAGATGGGATAACAAGAATGCTATGGATTATGCTGTAGAACAAGCTGAGGCGAGAGGTGAAGCAAGAGCTGAAGCTCAATTCCTGGAAGAGAAACGTAATATAGCCCGGGAGCTCAAAAAACTAAGCGTTCCTGTTGTGAATATCTCAAAAAGTACCGGACTAACCACTGAAGAGATAGAAGCATTATAGCTTTATATTTCTGTTGTTAAAATACTCAAGCCGCGATTGCGCGGCTTTCCTTTGTGCCAGTTTCCCGATACCTTCAGGAAGAGGTTTGTGCCAGTTAGAAGGATGAGTTTACACCACTTAAATGCCAGAAACTTAATAAAGATATGCCGACAAGATATTACCTAACAAGTCTTTTACTTGTTGTCCTGCTGACTTGCTGCATCCACAAGTCAACAAATACAGCCGACCGACATTTAAGCGAAAAACCAGCCTCTGTTGTTCCACCCGATGAAGACGTTGACGATCACTTCAGTGATTTTATTGAAAAGTTCAGCACCGACTCTGTCTTTCAATTGAGCAGGACTTTTTTTCCATTGAAAGTGAAGTGGTACGATATTGTAAATAACAGAGACTCTCTGATTTACAAAGAGAAGTCGCACTTTGAAATGATGGATTTTCGCAAGAATAAATCTACGGGCAGATATGACCAGTGGACACAAAAAATAGTGGTCGGCGAGGCCAGCACATCAGCAACAATTGAAATCCGTGGAATTGATAATGGCATTATGGTAGACTACCGGTTTAAAAAGATAAATAAAGCTTGGATGCTTATTGAAATAGATGACAGTTCAACCTAAAACCAAAGATGAGGATTGTAGATTGATATTTCGACAATAGTCTTTACATCCTTTTTTTTACTTTAGCCGATGAAAATAGGCGTCACGCTTTGTCCTAACGTGCTGAGTTAGTATGTTTCCTTTTATTATTAAATATTCCGCTATTATAGAAGAGGAGGATTTAGATAAATCGCAAATCTAGCTTTACCTTTAGTTAAATCCAGTTCTTTGAGAAAGTCACCTAAACGTCGGTTACGGTAACGGCGCGGTAGTATAACGCCATGATTAAAAGCGTCAGGTTAAATGCTCCGCGGCATTTAATCTCCCGAACAAGTCTGCTCTGCCGCTATAATGCACTAAATCGGCCAGCATTTCTTCTACACAAACCTAGGCATATATTTCCCAGCAACATATCGTAATTCAACCGGCAGTATTATTACCGGCACTCCCGATTCTCTATCAA